>CAYSOI010000612.1:0-1163 GCA_964432425.1 uncultured Opitutales bacterium
AAGCTGCCGTTGCTCTGAATGTACGCTTTGTCTGCGTCCATCAACGTCTTGGAGTCGGATAGGGTTTCATTGCGTCCCAGAAAATATCGAAAGGCATTGCGGATAATGGATTGGCGAACTTTTTCAGATTTTGCCAGTCGGTCAATTAGGTCGAATGCGTCTTTGACATCGCCATCCAACTTGGGGTCGTCCGTACCCTTGAGCACACCCCGAGCGTCCACCGGCAATGTTTTGTAAACTGCCAGGGAAGCACCAAAGGCATTCGGCTCTGACCGTTTGGCCTCTTTGATTAAATTGTCTGGGTGTTCCAGGTTTTCCTCGGTTCTGTAACGGCCGAAATCGTCATACATCTCAAACGGAAAGCCCAGTGGGTCCATTTTCTGGTGACATCTCCAGCAGTAGGAGTCGCCCGTCCGGTTTTCCATTCGTTGGCGAAGAGTCTTGTGAGGATCCGGGGGAATCACTGCGTCCACGGTGATGGGCACGTCTGGAATCGTGTCGGCCAACAACTTTTCGCGAATCCATTTGCCGCGGTGGATCGGATCGGTCTCCAAATTCTGTGAGTGGGCAATCAACCAGGCTGGATGGGTCAAAATCCCTTTGCGGTTTGGGATCTTGGCTGGCTGGATGGGTGGATAGTCCCATGTCTTCCAATTTAGGTTCCAGTAGGTCGTAACTTCTTCGCCACGCATCTGCTGACCGCTCCTGCCGAGCACCGGTCCGCCCCACCAGAATCCCATGCCATTCTTCATGTAAGGTAGGGCTCCGGTTTGACCTTCGCTAAAGTGCAGCACCAGCCCTTCCATCATCCGCTGGAGCTTCCTGAGGATTTTGGGGTGATCGCCTTTTTTCTCACGCTGAAACTCCCAGTGGGTTCTCAGGAACGCCTCGTGCGGGGCAACGTCTTCCGGCTTCCACTCCTTCCAGTCTGTGTCCTTGAACTTGTCGTAAATGCTTTTCAGTGCATCAGACGCAGCTTTCATCGACTTATTGTCACCGTTGTGAAAGATGTAAAACTTGTCGGTCGTCAGCAACGTCTCGAAGACTTGCTTGTCCTCTTCTAGGATGTGCTCAACCAGCATGTCCGCCTCTTCGATCAGTCGGCTGACTGTAGGCTCGTGACGCCCAGCTCCAAACCGGCTGTCGTCCTTGAAGACCTTGAT
>CAYSOI010000612.1:1263-2851 GCA_964432425.1 uncultured Opitutales bacterium
GACATCATCCGTCGGCCGTGCTCATCAGCGGTGCCTGTGCCGAACTCATGGCGGTAGGCAAACTCGGTATTCAATACCAACGATTCGATGAGCTTGGCAATCGCCTGCTGCTGTTCAAGATTGCCCATGAAGAGCTTTAGAAGTTCTCGGTTCTCGTCACGCTCTGATGGCTTCGGATGACGCTCAAAAACCTTTGCGTACAACTCATCGATCAAGGCGTTAACCTGAGTGTCGTCTACGCCGCCCGCAGCCATGCGTTCCTGTTCGAATGAATCAGTCCAGTCGGACATGCATTTATCGATGATCGCCTGGTAGGTGTCACCCTTCTTGCGATGCTTCTTGATCGTCTCAGTAATCACTTGCATCTCGGCATCGTCTAACTGCTTGTACTCCGGTGCGGGGCCTCGCTTCTTGGCTTCGCCGTAAATCAGGTCCATGCTCCAGTGATCCCAGAACAGTTTCATCTGCTCGACACGATTCAGGATGCGATGGTCGGGAACGCCTTGCACAAACCAGTCGCGTTCTGCCTGCAGGATGATCTTTTCGTGGTCCGCACGCTGACTGTCCAGATAAGGTGTCCAGGGCTCTCCCTTAGCATCCTTTTCCACCTTGGTCGTGTCTTCGGTGACTTCGTACGGGGTTTTCTTGTAAGTCACTATGCCTCGGAACACCGCGTCGACGTCTTGCTTGTCGAGCCCGTTGAGGAACTCGGCACGTTGAATCCGATAGGTTTTCTCGCCAGGAAACTTTCTTGGCCGCATGCCCGGGAAGGGGATGTCCACTCGTTCAAGCTTGGGCAAGAGTGTCTCGTGCTTCTCGGAATAGATATCTTGCAGAAGGCGTTCCATGTATCCGTCGGTCGTGAGGAAACCTTCGCGTAAACGCAGTGTTTCCCTGTTCTGCAGTTCGTTCTGCAGCAAGGCGTACATCGCAGGGTACTGTGCCTTCACAACGGACTCAGACGACATGTGCCCGGCGATCCGCTTGGCGTTGCCCACCATGGTCAGCAGGTGACCGGTTGTCAGTGATTCCTTGCCGTAGTACCGAACGCCAACTTTCTCTGGCAGTAGGAAAGGGTTGGTGATAGTTCGGCGGAACTTGTTACCGCGTTCGGTCTTGGGGCTCCAGTGGACTCCGCTGTCTCCAGCGACCTGTTGTGTGGTGCCGTAGATTGTACGCGATGGCTTGTAATCGAGCAGGCGGTTGGTCTTTTCGTTGAAGATGAATTCGCTGATCATCCAGCGTCGGTCATGAGTGTACCCAGGCAGGTCGGCGTACTCACCGGAGAACAGGTCCTCGTGCTTGACGACGTTGCCATACTCAAAACGTTTCAGTTTCTCCGCCAGAGCTTTCGCTGCCTTGCCAGTGAGTTGGCTGTTCAACCATTGCAGAAGAATCTTTTGCTCAGCTTTGCTGGGTTGCTTCTTGGCCTTCTTCGGAGGCATCTCTTCGAGTTGGACGACTTCCTGCATGTTGGCGAACAGATCCTGGCGATCCACTGGGTCGATGGTCTCCAAAGCATCCAACCGTACATCACCTTTCTGTTTGTCGGGACCATGGCAGGAAACACAGTAAGTGTTCAGCACAC
>CAYSOI010000613.1:0-2849 GCA_964432425.1 uncultured Opitutales bacterium
GGTCACCACGGGGCCACTCAACAAAGAGGCTCTGAAAATGGCAGGTATTCCGTTTCCGGGACACACAGAAATCTTTGCGGACCGAACCAAGAGTGAGAGAGCCTGCATGTTGCAGTATTCGGAGGAAATTCGGTGCGTATTTGTGACTACGCATGTGGGCTATGCAGAGGTCCCGACTTTGCTCACTGAAAAACGGATTCTGGATGTCATCGAGATGTGTGCGGAGGCCATGGAACGCATTCGTGGAAGAAAACCAAAATTGCTGTGCTGCGGGCTGAATCCTCACGCCGGAGAAAAGGGGCTCTTTGGAAATGGCGAAGAAGAGACCGTCATTGGCCCGACCGTGCAAAAGGCCAGAGACCGGGGAATCGACATCATTGGACCTCTACCTCCCGACACCGTATTTCTCCCTGCCAGGCGGAAGGAGTACGACTGCGTGGTCTGCATGTACCATGATCAGGGGCATATTCCTTTAAAAGCCTTGGCTTTCGACACCGCCGTAAATACCACCCTTGGCTTGCCGATCATCCGCACATCCGTCGATCATGGCACAGCTTTGGATATTGCGGGCAAAGGGGTTGCCAATCCCAGCAGTTTGTTTTCCGCTACCCAACTGGCCGTTCAACTTTCTCAATAAATGCTCATGAAACCCTACTTCCACTTACTCGTTTTCTGTTTACTGGCGACCACTCAAGGCATTGCGAAAAAGCCGAACATTGTCATGATTTTGGCCGACGACATGGGTTACGGTGATCTCAGTTGCTACAATCATCCGGAAGCCAAAACTCCCATCATCGACAATCTGGCCAAGGAGGGAGTGCGGTTCACACAGCATTACTCCAACGGGACGGAATGCTCCCCTACCCGCACCGCCTTCCTGACCGGGAAATATCAACAACGGGCTGGCGGTCTCGAATGCGCCATTGGGACGGGAAATGTGGGACGGTATGATGATGCGATTGCCTTGGCTGAAGCCCGGAGTCTGGGTTTGCCGTCAAACCAGACTGTGATTCCTGGAAAATTGAAGGACAACGGCTACAAATGCGGCGTCTTTGGAAAGTGGCACCTTGGATATGAGCCCAAGTTCAACCCAATGGAGCATGGCTGGGATGCCTTCTTTGGCTACATGGGTGGCAATGTGCATTATTTCAATCACAAGGAGTTGAGTGATCTCCATGTATTGTACCGCGGAAGATTGCCTGTATATGCGGAGGGCTACATGAGCGATTTGATCACGGACGAATCGGTCAAGTTCATCGAAGAGAACAAGGATGACCCGTTTTTTCTGTTTGTATCCCACGAATGCCCCCACTTCCCGTTCCAAGGACCGGATGACTCCGAGAAGGAAATCAATGCCAGCAATTGGACCACCCCCGACTCCAAGACCTATGTGGCCATGTTGGAGGACCTGGATGCCCAGGTTGGGAAAGTGTTGGATGCCCTGGAAGAGGCAGGAGTGGCTGACAATACCGTGGTCGTGTTTGTTTCGGACAATGGAGGTTATGGAAAGATCGCCAACATGGGGCCTCTTAGTGGAGCCAAAAGTACCACCTTTGAAGGCGGCATTCGAGTCCCGCTCATCATTCGTTGGCCGGGTCAGATTGAGGCAGGACAAACCAGCACCCAAGTTTGCACCACCTTCGACCTCACTCATTCGTTTCTGAAGCTGGCTGGCGTAGAAGATGCGGACGTGGCCAAGTTGGAAGGGCTGGACATTCTAGGTCATATTGCGGCAAAGGAAAAGGATTTCACCCGCACGTTGTTCTGGCGTGGCAAGAGAGGCACACGGGTTTGGTCCGCCGTTCGGGAGGCCAACATGAAGTACGTCCGCAAAGTGGAAGATGGCGAAATGGAGGAATGGCTCTTCGACCTGGACCAGGATATCGGTGAAGAAAATGACCTGGGAGACTCAAAAGGTGACGTTCAGGCCAGGCTGCGATCCCGGTTGCTGAATTGGGAAAAAGAAGTGAAAGCCATTCGTTAAAATCAAAATGCGTAAAGTACTCATCACAGGAGGTGCCGGTTTTCTGGGCAAACGTTTGGCGCAAGCTATCGATTGGGCAGACGAGATATGGCTGGCCGATGTTACGGAGGCAGTTGATCCGCCGGAAGGAGCACGAAGTGTCGTAGCGGATGTTTCCAACCCTGAAGACATTGCCCGCATCGTAACTCCGGACTTCACGGACGTGTTCCACTTTGGTGCCGTCGTCAGTTCCGGAGCGGAGGCGGACTTTGATCTCGGAATGCGGGTCAACCTGGACGGAACCCGCCATTTGCTGGAAGCCTGCCGGGCATTGCCCCAAACACCAACGTTCACATTTGCCAGTTCCTGCGCCATTTTCGGAAGTCGCGGGGGAACCTTGCCCTCCGATGCCGCAGCCAGACCAGAATCTTCCTACGGAGTCCAAAAAGCCTGCGGCGAACTCCTGGTCAATGACTACGCAAGAAAAGGATTTATTCAGGGAGTGTCCTGTCGCCTCCCAACCGTAGTTGTCCGCCCCGGCAAACCCAACCTCGCCGCCTCCTCCTTTGCCAGTTCCATCATCCGGGAACCCATTCATGGCCGCAGAACCGTCTGCCCAGTCAGCAAAGACACCCGCTTGTGGCTGGGTTCGGTCAAAAGTGTCATCACCAACTTCCTGAGAGCCCATGAGTTGGCTCGTGAAAACAATCTCCCCACCTACCGGGCCTTCAACTCCCCCGGCATCACACTCAGCTTCCAGGAAATGGTAGAGGCCCTCGAAAGATCCGGCGGCGACTCCTCTCTGATCGACTTCGAACTAGACCCCAAGATTGATGCCATCGTCTCCACCTGGCCATCGGAACTGGATGTACGCCCGGAAATAGAG
>CAYSOI010000614.1:0-2834 GCA_964432425.1 uncultured Opitutales bacterium
CGACGAATTGGTAGGATCCATTCTCGGAAGGGCTCAAAAAATCCTTAATCATGGTCTGAATCCTACAAGTCCAATGTTCCATGATTTTGTTTGGTAGAAAGGCCTAGCGGTCGAATTATGAAAGTATGAGAAGGTTAACTGCTTTCTCAAAGTCTCTACACTGCATGCTTCTTGCTTTCAGGATTATAGGCCAAACTTTCTGAATGAATTCTTGAGTCATGAAACATTGGGCTGACTCCTTTAGGGCCCCTTTGAATACCTGGGTAGGGTTACGATTTTTACCTTACCAGCATCCAATCGAGTGTTGCATTTTCAGGGGCTGGTTCTGCAAACTGAACCGTAAACCCTTCAGCGGATTTGTTCGAGATTGCTCGATTGCTCAGCCAGGATTGCTCAACAAAGACGGCATAGTTCTTATCCGCTTCAGCATGGGCAAATTTCACTTGTAATTCTTTCTGTCCTTTGGAGACGGAGATGTTCTTTCCCCGGAGATTTCGGGCTGGTGTTTTCTCCGCGGAGAGTCCTGTAACTCCAGAGGCAGGGCCGCCAGCCTGTATGCCTTCTCCCTCAAAGGTGAGTTCGCCGGTTTTGCGGTTGACTGTCAAAGTTGCCTCCCTGGGGGTTGTTGCCGGACTGGAAACTGCCTTTGTGACTCCTGTTTTTCCATGGTCTTCTTCCTGAGTATCCGGATGTGCATAAAACCATTTGATCGGCTGTTCCCTGTTAGGTTGCTGGAACAAAATGGCTGCGTTTGCAAAATCAGCCTTCAGATTGAAGCCAATCGTCGCAGCACTATCCTGCACGAGAATGTTGTCCCAGGCGGGTTTGGGCTCATGGCGTTTTTCCAAGTCATCCAGATTGGAAGGGCCACCCCGCATGTGTACCACAGAATAACGGGATACTGCTCCATGATTTGCTGCTTCCAGAACTCCCGCCGGGAATTGTCCAGGAACATCTTCCCACATCCATGTTCGAAAAATCTGCGGCTTGAAAGGGTCAGGACCTATCGCCTGCTCCACCTTATCGCCTGGTGCAAAATCGAACACCGTGTCCTGCCCAGAATGCGGAGCCAGCCCGAGGGTTTTCTGGCCGCCTCGATTTCCTCCTGGGATTGCCCTGGAAACATCATTCACATAGGCTCCTGGAGCAATGATGTAGCGGAGAGGACGTTCGTGCCCATCCCAGGTATAATTCTCTGATCGATAGAGATTGGGGCTGCCTGCACTCTTGGCTCCCCACCAAAACCGCTCAATTTCGATGTCTTTGGTGCCATCATCGTTTTCGGTGAACTTTGTAATCAGATACCAACGCCAATCACCCTTGGGCGTTTTCTCTGTCGGTTCGTCGACTGCAAAGAATCTGCCAATTACTTCTTTGGTCCACGGGCAATCCTTTGTCCCCCGTATCAAACCGCCGAATTTACGTTCTGTTGCACCTGTGATTGGGTTTTTCACCAAACCGGTGGAATAATCCTGGCCCTGATACTTTGCCATTTCCGAGTTCGGTAGATCGTAGTCTGAGCGGCCTGTCACAATGAGAACTTTTCCTGCTGTGAGATGTTTCTCCGGGTTCAAATTGATGAGAGGCCGGGAGTTCCCCAGGGAAACCGCGTTTCGATCCGACTTGTATTTCAGTTGAGAGGTTGACCAATCCATAGACTCCACAGTCGCAGAAAAGTTTTTATCCAGGGTACGTACGAAGGCTGCGTAACAATTTCCATTTTCGTCTCCTGCTGCCGAGTGGATATTGCTCATGTAGTTGAAGTCGCAGTAGTACACATAGGTATCACCGTGAGCATATTGGTTGCGAATGACCTTCACATCATAAGTCTGGTTGTCCGCATGGCTGGTTTGCTGCATGTGCAGGAGCCCTGTATTGCTCTTGTTGTGAGTGATGGCTCCTGGGACATGATCCTTTTCCGTAGCTGTCACAAAGTAGTGCTGCTGGCGATTTTTGTCATATCCAAGAGATTTCACATAGGCTCTGGTGACTCCTCCACCATATCCTTTGCCTCCGTGGAGATTTAGAAATTGCCCTGGCCAAATTCCTCGAATGGTAGGCACATAGACCCTGGCTTCTTCACCATTAGTTGCCGGAGCCTGTATCCAGTCGAGGTAACTGGAGGACCCGTGTACCAACTTGCTATCCAGCGTGAACATTGGATGCGTACCCCAGTGTGGAGCACTATCACCCTCATTGAGCCTCATTTCGCGTTGAATGTTTATCCCCGAAAGAGGAGGTACGTGAAGAATTGAACGGTCACGGTCTGAGGTCAGAATGCTCAATCCTGGGCCATTGTGCCAGGTTTTGGCAGGAGCCGGAGCTTCTGGAATTCGCACCAGGGACTGGAGTGAATCGGCTTTCAGAACCTTCCAGATATTGGCTGGAATCACCAGGATTCCTGCTTCTTCTGCCATTGCCTCCCGAGCGACCTTCCATGTTTGGAGCATTTCCGAACTGTTTTCAATGGAGCCGAATTCGCTCAGGTGTCGGATTTGTGATTTCGCCGCCTGAGCCACCAGATGCGACCCATCAAATGTTACTGTCAGTAAGCAAACAGTGAGGATGTAGAGAATTGTTTTCATAATGAGTTGTCCCCCCATCCTGTAGTTCGATCTTTGCCTTACCAGTCATAAACTCCACGATGTCCTTAAGGCTCCCATTCTTGTCTACACCCACTATTTTGTTGAGTGAGCGAGAAACCATTCGATTACCCAAGTGATTTCCTTACCTCAATTGCTTTCATTGTCTGGGTAAAGATCAAGAAAAGGTCTCAAAAGGGTCAGCAACTGTGTTTCAAGCAAGCGAAAAATTTGGATTTTTTAACAGACTTC
>CAYSOI010000615.1:0-2831 GCA_964432425.1 uncultured Opitutales bacterium
TATCTTTAAGGAAATAGAGGTTATCCATGATGAACTGTGAAGGCGTGTTCACTTCATGGGTAATCATGGATGCCATTTGCCCAATTGTTTCAAGTTTTTGAGAGTGAATCAATTGTGTCTCAAGATCCTCTCTCAGGTGGACTTGCTCTTGCAGTTCCTTACTTCTTTTCTGTAGCTCCAGGGTTCGGTTCTGAACACTCTCTTCCAGGTTTTTAATCAGTTTATGAATGATGGAGATTAATACCGCATGCTCTTCAATGATCTCTTTCTTTTTTACTTCAAAATGTGAGCCTTCGCTAATTGATTTTTCAGCAGAATGAATGATGTCCTGAAGAGGGGTTACCAGAGTCCTTGCAGCAAGGTAAATGAAACCACAACAGATTATCACGTAGAGTGTGGCTGCAAATGCCGTGTTTCGTTTGGAAATATTCTGTTGTTGTTCAAGTGATTTTCCGGATGTTTCGTAGTTGGTTTCTGCTTTCTGGATCAATTGGTCCAGAGTGTTCTTCATGTCATTGGAAATATCATGAATTTTTTCTGCGGATTTCTCTTTTTCTTCAGTTGTGGAAGTCGTGTTGGTTGCATGTTCGAAGATGGCAGTGGTTTCTCCAATACTCTGAGAAAGCAGGCTGAGTTTGGCATTGTCTCTGTATTCGTCTGTTTTACGGAGCTCATTTAATTTGTTTTGAGTATATTGCGTTACACGAATCAGACCTGGTGGATGGGATGGTGTACTCGTTGCATGAGTGCCCAATACTTCAAAGAACAAACTGCATTCCTCAGCGAGAGATTTAACCAGTTTTAATTGGTCGGATGCTACCCGGTTTCTCTCTGACAATTTGTGGAGTTGATCTGATTGAGAAGACAGGTATTGAAATAAGAGGAACCCGCAGGCAATGAACGCCAGAAAAAGAGACGATATGAACCTGGTGACCGTCATGTTATCATGAAGGTATAATTCGCTTTCCAAAGAATACTAAACAATATGGAGGTGGGTTATTGGGGGGTGCCTACTCTGACTTTGATTTTGGAGGGGAAGGGGATTTGTTCTTCCGCATCAATGCTGAACTTAATGTAGTTCTGGATGATTCCGATAAAATGCATATCCACAACTGTGCCTCGGGGAGCAATCAGATTTGTGTCATTCAAATATAAGTCTTCTTCTAGCCGCATCCCTGGATAAAGGTCATCCGGTGCGACTTCCTTAATGATTTTGGTTTCGTCCAAACCGCCTATCATGGATTTAAGACTGTTCAGAACCGAGTTGTTGTACCTTCCTTCCCTTCCAAGCAGAGTTTGAATGACACTGTAATGCTCATTGCCCTGCAGTTCCAAAACGTCGTAATCATGAACAACTTTCAAGATCTCTGCGGACCAGTAGATGTCATCTTTTTCCTTGTTGGAGAGTTCACTGCCGAAAAAGCCTGCCAAAATAGCACGCACACCTTCCAGGCGAGGAATATTTCCGAGGACACGATCTACCAAATCTGGGAATCCTTTTTTTAATTCTTCTTCAGCGGGATTCAATTCCATGTCAAAGAAGATGTCTTCCTTCATGTGGATCGGCACAGTGATGCCCCCAATTTGTGAGAAAATGGCGGCAAGTTCGATCTCCCACCCTTTTCCTACTTGCATTTTTTTGGCAAGGTGAGAGGCCATGCGCTTCATTCTTTGAGCTCGTCCAAAAAACAGGGGATTGGAGATGGCCAAGACTTCCGCCAGAGCGTTGACACTGCCCTTCAATGTTTGCTCAAGAAGCAAGTGCTCGGCATGGATTAAGTTGTACTGCTGGATGCCAGCCAATACTGCCTTTTTCAGGAGGTCCGGAGGGCAGGGTTTTGTGAGGAATCGGTAAATGTTGCCCTCATTTACTGCTTTGATTGCAGAGTCAAAATCAGTGTAGCCGGTAAGTAGCATCCTGACCGTTTCAGGCCAACGGTCCTGGATTTCATGGAGAAGCTCCGCCCCATTCATTTCCGGCATTCGCATGTCAGAGATGACAACTGCAAAAGGACCTTCTTCTTCAACAATTTCCAAGGCTTCTTTCCCACTGATGGCAGTGTGGACCTCGTATAAGCTCGATAAATGCAGTTTTAGGCCGCTGAGTACTGAAGCTTCGTCATCTACACAGAGTACTTTTGATTTTTCCATTCTATTTCCTTGGATGTCAGGGTTTACGATTTACGACCAAAATCTTGTGGGATAATTAATTCAGAAATAATTGGTAGGAATGGGTCGCTAGGTCGTATGATGCAGCATACAACTTTGCTGTTCTTGGGGTGTCAAACTTGATTTGTTGATCAATGTGGTGTCCTGTTTCAGGAGGATTCTAATTACGATGATCCTCTGTGTGGGTAGGAATCAGCTTGCCGATAGAATTTAAGGAACTGAATGGAACGAGGATAATTGGGGGAACTACAAACAATATGTCGTTAGGTAGGTGGTTTTCATTACACTGGTGTATCTTCCGATCTAATTTATTAACCCTTTCTACGAATTACTCTATTTGTGGCACGATCTCTGTAGGGCTTGAGGGCTCTCTCTGGAGTCGTGGCTGTACTCATCCCCAGTAGCTATTGAACGGCCTCGTTTGAAAGTTCCCCGATAATCAATTGTTATGCCGTGAGGCATGGGGCTAAAGGACTGATTGCCTCCGATTCGTCCTACTTCTTCTGCCTATCCAATGATGTCGTAGACAACTTTTCCATGCACATCGGTCAGACGGAAGTCACGGCCAGAGTAGCGATAGGTGAGCTTTTCGTGCTCAATGCCAAGCTGGTAAAGGATGGTGGCGTGGAGGTCGTGGACGTGGACTCGGTTTTCGACGGCGT
>CAYSOI010000616.1:0-2824 GCA_964432425.1 uncultured Opitutales bacterium
AAACCAACTACAACCCTGCCAACAAGAAAGCCGGAAACCCGGACTACCTCACCGGAGTAGAATCTCAAAAGAAAATCACTATGGCCGAGGGTTACAAAATGGAACTCTTCGCATCCAACGACGATTTCCCAGATCTTGCCAATCCCGTCCAACTGGCCTTCGACAACAAAGGCCGCCTCTGGGTCGCCACCATGGCGAGCTATCCTCACTACCTGATTGGTGATGAAAGACCTCAGGACAAACTTCTCATTCTCGAAGACACCGACAACGACGGCAAAGCGGACAAGCAAATCGTCTACGCTGGCGACCTCCACATTCCGATGGGCTTTGAAATCGCTCACAACGGTGTTTACGTTTCCCAAAGCGGCAGCGTTATTTTCCTGCAAGACACCGATGGCGATGACCACTACGACACCAAGGAAGTCCTCCTCAGCGGCTTTGACGACCACGACACTCACCACGCCATTGCCGCTTTCTGTGCCGACCCTTCCGGTGCTATCTACATGGCCGAAGGTGTTTTCCTGCACTCCAATGTAGAAACTGCCTACGGCCCTATCCGCGGCACCAATGGAGGTTTCTTCCGTTACAGTCCGCAGCAGAAACATCTCGTTCGTTATGCACAATTCCGTATCCCCAATCCCTGGGGTATTGCTTTCGACGATTATGGACAGGACTTCTTCCTCCACACTTCCGGCACTAAGCTTACATGGATGAGACAGGGCTCTGTTAAAGCTGTGTACGGAACCAACCTCAATGCCCCGGATCTCATCACCTCCAACAATGTCCGCCCAACCTCCGGCCTGGAGTTTGTTTCCAGCCGCCACTTCCCGGATGAAGTCCAGGGCGACATCATTCTCAACAACGCCATCGGCTACCTCGGAGCCAAACAACACCAGATGATTGAGAAAGGCACGGGATACACCACCAAGTACCGTCACGATTTGTTCAAATCCGAGGATCGGAACTTCCGCCCGGTCGATCTTGAATTCGCTCCAGACGGTTCCCTCTATGTTGTCGACTGGCACAATGCTCTGATCGGACACATGCAACACAACGCCCGGGATCCGCATCGTGACCACAAGCACGGTCGCGTTTATCGTGTCACCTACCCGTCCCGTCCATTGGTCGAGCCTGCTCAAGTGGCCGGAGCCTGCATCGACACACTTTTGGAAAACCTGAAACTTCCTGAGTACCGCACTCGTTACCGCACCCGCCGGGAACTTCGTGGTCATGATGCAGACAAGGTTGCTTCTGCTGTGGCCAATTGGGTGAAAGGCGTAAAAGATGAACGTCACAAACTCGAAGCCCTCTGGGTCACCTGGGGAGTCAACAAGATCAACAAATCCCTGCTTCAGGAATTGCTCCAATCCAAGGATCATCGCATTCGTTCCGCCGCTCTCCATGTTCTTCGTTACAACACCAAACATTTCGACAACTACGTAGAGCTTTTCCAGAAGGCCGCTGGAGACGACCATGGCCGTGTACGTATGGAAGCCATCGCCGCCGCTTCTTACCTGCCAAAACCTGAAGCTCTTGGCATCCTCGCCATTGCCCAGGCCAAGGGGATCGACAAAGACACCGAACAAACCTTCAAAGCTGCCAACGCTGCATTGGAAGGCGAATCTCTCGGAGGGGGTGACCGTCGACATGTTGCTGCCCCCAAGCACCTCTCCAAGAAGGATGGTCAACGCTACATCAAAGGTGCAGAAGTTTACGAACGTGAAGGCCACTGCGGAACTTGTCACCAGGCCAATGGTGCCGGACTTCCTGCGGCTCAGTTCCCTCCCATCAACGGGAGTGAATGGGTCACCGGCGATCCTGAATTATTGATCAAACTCTCCCTCAAAGGATTAGTCGGGCCAATCACCGTAAAAGGCCAAAAGTATCCAGGAGTTGTCCCTATGACCCCATTCGAACACCTTCTCAATGACGAAGAGCTGGCCAGTGTCCTCACCTACGTCCGCAACTCCTTTGGCAACAAAGCCTCCCCCATCCAGCCCCAGCAAGTCTCAAAAGTCCGCAAGGACATCAAGGCCCAGAAGCTGATGTACGCCCCGGAGGTACTGCAAAAGGAATACAAGCTGAAGTAAGGTAGTTTTTAGGATCGGTCAGATCGGACGAATCTGACCGATCACTATATCACCCTATCACCCAGCCTCAAAAGGATTGATCAGGCGAACACCCACGCCTTCGAAATCAGCAACATTTCGAGTCGCGATTGCCAGTTCATAACGAATGGCAATCGCTGCAATCATACCGTCAATGGATGGTATAATCCTCCCCTCCTTGCGTAGGCTGGCTCTCATCTCAGCCCAGACATAAGCCACGGCTCGATTGAAGGAAAGAATCCTTCCATCCATGATGTCATTGGTTCGGGTCAACCATGCCTGAAGCACTCGTTTCCTCTTCCCTTCGGGCAAGACCGAAATGCCATACTTCAACTCTCCCATGGTCAGGGTCGAAACATAGAGATTGGCTTCATTCTCTGAAACCCATTTGTCGACATGGCTGTCAGGTTTGTCTTTCGCAAATTCACTCAAGACATTGGTATCCAGAAGATATTTCATCAAGTCAGCTCGACTTCTCTCGGGAGATCTTTTGCCCGATCTGGAATATCAAAGGGATATGGACAAGAGCGAAGATGGTCCGCCAAACCTTGATTGGGCTTACGTGAAACACGCCTTAAACGAATCGTTTCACCATCTTCAATTTCGATCTCAAAGTCATCGCCTGGCTCCAGACTCAATTGCTTCCGCACCGCTCCCGGAATCACAATTTGTCCCTTCTGTGAAAGTACCGTGGTCATAAGTAAGATAATCCTACC
>CAYSOI010000617.1:0-2822 GCA_964432425.1 uncultured Opitutales bacterium
CGTAGTCGTTGAATTGGCCTGGTGTCGATTGTGTGTCCTGAATGTCCTGGATCATATTATGTAAGATTCGAAAGCGGGAGTTGAGTAGATGGAAAACGGGCCAGTCTGGTGGAGACTGGCCCGTTGGTAAAGGTTAGATGTACTCGTTGATGAGATTTTCGAGCATTTCCTGACGGCCAGATGGAATATCAGCAATGTTCTTTTCAAGTGCCAGTTTTTCGAGTTCGGCCAATGAGCTTTGACCGGCTTCGATTGTTGCTCCCAGTTCCGAATCCCAGCTGGAGTAACGGGTTTTGACAAATTCGTCGAGGCGACCGTCTTCGATAATGCCGTTGGCAATCTTGAGGCCACGGGCGAAGGCGTCCATTCCACCGATGTGAGCGTGGAACAGGTCTACGGGCTCATGAGATTCGCGGCGGCGTTTGGCGTCGAAGTTGAGACCTCCGGTGGTGAAACCTCCCATTTTGAGGACGACCATCATGATTTGGGTGGTGAGGTAAATATCGGTCGGGAACTGGTCGGTATCCCAGCCAATGAGTTCGTCACCGGTATTGGCATCAATCGAGCCGAGAGCATCGGCATTGGCCGCGACAGTCAGGTCATGCTGCATGGTGTGCCCGGCGAGGGTGGCGTGGTTGGTCTCAATGTTGAGCTTGAAGTGGTCCATGAGGTCATACTCACGAAGGAAGTTCAAGCAGGCCGCAGCGTCAGAGTCGTATTGGTGAGTCGTGGGCTCACGAGGCTTCGGCTCGATGTAGAATGGACCGTCAAATCCGATTTCCTTTTTCCACTCTACGGCCATGTGCATGAATTGACCGAGGTGATCGAGTTCACGCTTCATGTCCGTGTTGATCAAGGATGCGTAGCCTTCACGCCCGCCCCAGAATACGTAGCCGAGTCCGCCCAGACGATGGGTGACTTCGATGGCTTTCTTCACCTGGGCCGCAGCATGGGCGTAAACGTCGAGGTAAGGAGAAGTGGCGGCACCTTGAGCAAAACGTGGGTGAATGAAAAGGCAGGCCGTGCCCCAGAGGAGCTTTTTGCCGGTAGCATTCTGGTGCTCCAGAAGGCGGTCAGCAACTTTGTCGAGGGCATCATGACTTTCCTGAAGGGTATCCAGCTCAGGGGCAATGTCACGGTCATGGAAGCAGTAGTAGTCAATGCCGATCTTGTCCATGAATTCAAAGAAGACGTCGGTACGATTGACCGCATTTTCTACAGAATCCGTCCCATCATCCCATGGCATTTTGGCCGTTCCGGGACCAAATGGGTCACCGAGTTCATTCCGCATACAATGCCAGTAAGCTGCGGCAAAACGGAGGTGATCCTTCATTGATTTTCCACCGACCTGTTCTTCTGCGTCGTAGTGCTTGAATGCAAGCGGGTTGCGTGAAGATGGGCCTTCGTACTGGATTTTCTGAACTTCAGGGAATGCTTCGCTCATGGATATAGTGATTCAGTGATTTGGGTTTAATGAAATTTTGAGAAAGGGGGAGGAACTAAAGCGGGAGTTCGCCAGATTCCAAGCCCTTTTCTTAAAGATCACGGTTCAGTTGGAAAATGATGACATTTTCGTCAGCATTTCCTGGAGTACCACCAGGGTTGCTGAACCTCCAACGGTGGCTGATCACAAATCGATACTTGTCCCAAGTGTTGATGTGCAGTCGGTTTTCGATGTCAGCTAAGTTGTCCTTAACATCCTTTTGGTCGATAATATCCTTGTATCCAATGGTCCCGGTCCAGCGGAGATCTTTGTTGAAAACTTTTCGCAGGCTCAAACCGTAGAAGTACTGATCTGTTTCTTCCCCTGTGTCCAATGATTCGGAGTCCGATCCCTGGATGATGAAATCCGTAGTGAACTTATGGCCGAGGACTTTGGAGATTCGATAATCCCATGATTGCCGTACATCAAACAAGTAGACTTCTTTTCGATAACTGAGGGCATGGAGGGTTGTTGAGTTGAATTGATGCCTTAAGGAGAGTCGCCAGGTGTCGTTTCTGTCAGTTTGTCCAAAGTCTGTAATCGCGACCATATTTTCCGTGATATCGCTTTTTAGACCGATTTTCCAACCACTGGAGAAATTAGGTTCCAGAATGTATTTGTAGTGGGCAAATGGTTTAAAACGGAGATTCTTGCGTCTGTTGGAGAGTTGTAGACGTCCGCCTATTGTCGCGTCATGAGAGGTTTGGCCATTTTGAGAAAACCAGCGATCCTGGCGGTATGTGGACAGTTTGAAGTCTGTTTCCAGTGGTAGTGTGTACCCGATAGTATTACCGAGGGTGTTAGTACTGATGGTGATGGGGTCTTCAAAATTGCTGGTTGCGGTTCGATTATCCACGTCAAAACGAGATGCACGATCTCCTTTGGATGTGCCTTCGGATGTAAATTGATAGCGCCCTGCCGAGTCCAGTTGATCAAAAACCAGTGGATCCCAGGCATAGAGGACTCCGTCCGCATGAAAATTGGTTAAAAATGAACTTCCCCCTCCAAACTGGACAGAGAAGTCTTCCACAAATTCAATATCCCAATCCCCAGCTGTGAAATTATAGAACAATTGCATTTGGGAGATATTTCTGGAACCTCCAGTCATTCCCAGTGAGGCACTGACCGGATCCTGCATTCCAAGTCCATTGATGCCTATTTTCTTTTCAAAAGGGAGAACCACCAGGTCGCCCCTTAATAAAATGTGAAAATTATCCAAGGGTTGAAAAATAACGTTGAACCCGATATTGGCGACGCCAAGCACACCCACTTCTTCATTAGAGTGTGTGAAGTTCTTGTTATCACTCGCACCAGCCGCCAAGCTAATGGGTCCGCCAGA
>CAYSOI010000618.1:0-2815 GCA_964432425.1 uncultured Opitutales bacterium
GCTGACCTTTGGGGGCCTTATCCAGAAGATGATGATGGTTGGAAAACCATTCCCTGGTTTGGTCGCATCTATGATTACCCGGACTCCCACTGGATCTATCATGAATGTCATGGCCTGCTTTATGGACTTGGCTTCAACGAAGACAGCATCTGGTTCTGGGATGAAATCATGGGATGGGTTTGGACCAGTAAGGACACCTATCCATGGATGTATCGAGCTGGTCCCGGTCTCTGGTATGAAGAAATTTACGGCACCTTTGAACCCCGATGGTATTACTATGGGATATGCACCAAAGATCCACGGTGGTTCTGGGATGATACACTCGAAATCTGGACGACACTCCTTTGGGATGACAGTGATGGGGATGGCATGCAGGACGGCTGGGAATTGGAACAGTTCGGAAGCCTGGACCTGGATGGATCGAAAGATAGTGACCGTGATGGCTTATCCGATCTTGAAGAGTACCGCCATGGTGTGAATCCGAAACATCCGGATTCGGACGGGGACGGCTTTATTGACTCCTGGGAAGTGCTCCACGGATATGGCCCCAATGACGCTAATTCGCCGAATGATCTCGAAACCCCCTGAGCTTACGGTCTAAACCTTGTAACAATTAGTCTTGAGTAGAAACGTTCACTCAATACCTTTCCCGCCAATGATTTTCACTAGGTACTGGCGGTTTGCTGCACTCCTGTTTGTTTCAACAGGGTTTCTTTGTGCACAGGATGGATATCGCGAGTTTACGGATACGCAAGGCCGCACCATTCGAGCACGTATCTACGCTTCCGATGGCAGCATGGTCAAATTGGAGCTGGAAGATGGCAGCGCATTTGAAACGCCCATCACGATCTTTTCACCCAATGATCAAACGATTATCCGGGAATGGAAACCAGGGGTGGACCTAGGCAGCAATGTCGAGAGAATTGAGATCTCTGGTGTCGAAGTAGTGGATGGGTACTATCACAAAATCGGTGATGAATTAGGGATCACAGGGATTGCTTACGAAAACTTCAGTGATGATACACCCAAAGCGGAGATCCATTTGAAGTATGGCCTGCAACATGGGCTCTACACCACTTGGCACGAAACCACTGGAAACAAAAAATTTGAAGCCAAATACTATCAGGGTAAACGCGAAGGCGTCAGCACCTTCTGGTATCCTTCCGGTAAAACGAAATCCCAGAGTGGCTACAAAGCCGGGGTGCAGCATGGCTTAACAACCTTCTGGTACGAAACTGGACAAATCAAATCTGAAGGCATTTGGCACGCAGGGAACCGATTCGGACTCCGCACGGAATGGCACGAAAATGGCCAAAAGAAATCCGAATATAATTATGTCGGAGGGAAACCTGAAGGCAAAGGATCTACCTGGCACCCTAATGGCCAGCAGAGTATGGAAGTAAACTGGACCAATGGTCTCAAAACCGGGTTTTACAGAGAATGGCACGACAACGGTCAGATGAGTGTCGAAGCT
This sequence comes from uncultured Opitutales bacterium, assembly GCA_964432425.1. GTDB lineage: Bacteria > Verrucomicrobiota > Verrucomicrobiia > Opitutales > JABJCN01 > JAYPDO01. Next base: position 1,475 of record CAYSOI010000618.1, read on the forward strand.
GAATATGATGACCAGGGCATTCTCATCGGCCAAATGAAGAAATGGGATACTGAAGGCGAAAAAATTCGGGAAAGTCGTACTCGTGAAGTGTCAGACAGTCCAAGGGAAAAGAAGCCCCGTAAGCCCTTTTTCTCCTTCTTACGAAAGAAAAGAACAACCGAGTCTACTGAAGAACCACAGACTCCAAAACCTCCCAAACCTAAGAAACCCAGAGGGCCTTTATTGCCACCTCCAGGAGAGGAAGGGTACTATGTCCGGCTATTGGGAATGGTTTCTGTCCCCTCCGAAGCCGTCTGGCGAGGACAACATGATGTGGATATGGATACGGCTTTTGCTTACGGTGCCGCATGGGGGCGTGACCTGGGCTCCTATCGTTTCGAATTTGAAGGCTCCTACGCCAACTATTCCATCTCGACTTTAGCTTTCCGTTCACCGGCAGGTCCTGTCTACGACCTGCCAGCCTCCGGTGATGTCGACATCTTCTCCCTTCAATTCAACAATTACTTTGAGTTGGAGTTTACCCCCAATTTTGAAATGTACGGCGGCCTCGGTCTCGGCTTGGCCATGCGTTCTACTGAAGGCTTTACCTGGAATGGGAAAACTTATGCAGACGAAATTGAGTCCGGCTTCGGTTGGCAAATCATGACCGGTATGAAGTACACCATCTTTGACCGTCATGCCCTTCTCGGAGGATATCGCTTCCAATCTCTCGGGGATCTTTCTGATTTTGAAGACTTCGGTTCGCACAACTTTGAATTTGGCTACCGCCTCAACCTATAACTTCAGTATTCATGAAAGCTGCGCTTCTCACATTTCTTACCCTCGTATTCCTCACCGCAAATTCAATGGCACAAGAAAAAGTCCTCCGCCACGTAGTCTCCTTCAAGTTCAAAGAAGACGCTTCTGACTGTGAGATCAAAGAAGTCGAAAAGCAATTTGTTGCCCTCAAAGACAAGATACCGGGGATCTTAAGCTTGGAATGGGGCAAGAACAACAGCCCTGAAGGACTCAACAAAGATTTTACCCACTGCTTTATCGTTACATTCAAAGACGAGAAAGCCCGGGAAGTTTACCTGCCGCATCCTGACCACAAAGCCTTTGTCAGCATCCTCAAACCCATTCTGGATGACGTATTCGTCATTGATTTTTGGACACCGTGAGCCTTCCCGCGCCAAACTTGGATCACATCCCATTCTACGGGATACTGGATACCGGGTACGTTTCCCTTCAAAATTGGGAAAGGAAATGTCTGGCCCTTCTTGAAGGTGGAGCCGGCATCATTCAACTCCGGGCCAAGAAGGAGACCAACGAGGAGCGGCGTCAACTCCTTGAACGCATCCT
>CAYSOI010000619.1:0-2810 GCA_964432425.1 uncultured Opitutales bacterium
GTGTTGAGGATTTCCTGATAACACTGGAGAGCTTTCTCGGTGTCCTTGCCATTGCGTTCGTAGTTCCGGGCCATGGTGTTGAGGATGGTGTAGCGGAGGAGGGTGTCGGTTGTGTGGGAAAGTGCTGTTTCCAAGTCGACTTGGGCGGGTTTGAATTGTTGGGTGTCGGTGTAGGCACGACCTCGGAGGTAGTGAGCTTCTCCGGTTTGGGGAAAGGGGAAGTTTTCGAGTGGATCTTGGGCCGAGCTGGGGCTGGGCGTTCCCAGGGTGGGGTTGCCGAAGAGTTCGATGATTTGATCCAATTTTCGCTGTCCGATGAGGCTGTGCATTTGGGTGACTGTTTGAATCGCAGATTCTGGGATTTCTTCTGCGATGGCGTCGGCTTTTTCGTAATCTCTTTGGGCTCGGGCTAAGTAGGCGGCTTGTTCCAGAGCTACGGACTTCTGGTACTCGGAGTTCTTGGCATTACCTGCCAGTTTTTGGAAGGCTTCAATGGCTTCGGGGAGTTTTCGTTTCTGGAAGAGTTGGTGAGCGGCTTTCCATTCGATCAGGAAGTCGGTGTAGTCTTGGTCGTAGTCAAATCTGTGGGAACGTCCATCGTAGAACTTGGCAAACTTTTCGGTGGTGTGGAAGCTGGCCGTTCCAGTAGGGGAGAAGGCGGAGTATTCCTTGCCGTTTTCACGGATGCGTTGGCGACAGACATTGAAGTGCCAGGGGAGACTTACAGAGGGTTTGCGACCGATGACTTGATTGAGTGGATCATTTTCATCGGAGGTGACGGGAATGCGGATTTCGATGTTCCAGAAACCTTTCCCGATGTAGGTGGCGACTTCGGCTTGGGATTCCCATCGGAATCTGGCACTTCTGTCGGCTCCACGATCGAGGTCGACCAGGGCTCCGGCAGGATTGATCGCCAGTTGATAGTAATGATGGGCATCCGTATCGAGCAGGATCTCCACAACGTCGCCATACCAGATGGCTTGGTCCTCATTCTTCTTGGTGGCGATGTTCAGTGCCTCATTCGGGTGTTCCTGGCATTGGATGGCGAAGTAGAGATTCTGGGCTCCCCGGTCCCAGCCAGACTTGATGTGGGTGGCATAGATCGGCTCTTGCCCAGTTTCCAGTACTCGGAGGCGCCCTGTAGAAGCGGTGGGGCAATCCTGCCAGTATTGATCATCGAACTTGCCGTCGATGACGATGGGTTCCTTCGGGTCCCAGACTGTGCGAAGGTAGGGAACTGGGCCCCGTTTGCGGCCCAGGAGTTCGGACTTCTTTCGAAGGTTTTTCAGGAAGTCGTCCACCAGGGCAATGCGTTGTCCATGGATGGAGTCAGCGGAGACCTGAGCTTTGGCTGCATCAAAGAGGGCTAGGGCGGTATCGACCTTTTCCTTGTCCCGTTCCATGGCCTGGTAATTCGGTTCACAGTATTCAAAAAACTCCTGCATCTTCGCACCCGCCGGACCGTAGAAATTCTGGCAATAATCCTTTAGCATCTGGTGGGCATCCAAGTCTTTGCCACCCCAGTAGGCACGGGCTGTGAAGTAAACCTGGAAATGATTGAACCCGATGTCCACCGTGTCGAAGTCCTGCCGCATGGAGAGCCAGATGTCTTCTCCAATGGAATGGCCTTTGGTCGCGTTGATGCTTTCCACCTGTGTTTTCCAAACAAAGGCCGGTAGGTAGAAGCCTCGGCCGGTGAACGGATAGTTTTCGAAGATGGAAAGTGGATTGTCGGTTTTGGCTTTCCAACCATTCCAGAGCTTTTCAATGGCTTCCCGTTGTTCAGGCAGAGCATTGCGAGGACGGCGGCCTCCGACGATCATGACCTGAACGTTTTTGTGCAGTTTCTCAATGTTGGTGGGCGGGTCTGTGTTGGCTCCGTAGGCACAGCAAAGAATCTTGTTGTTGGGGTGCGTCTTGGTAGTTTCCATCGCGACCCGATTGGCGAAGTCCCAGACATGATTGGAAAGCTTGCCTCTGGCTCCCATGGAGTCGATTTGCTTGCCTTCGCAAAGCTCACATTGGCAGATCGCAATGTAGGCATCGGGAGGCATGATGGAGACGGAGTCGTAGTTGTAGACATCGAACTGAGCTCGTGCCCATTTTACAGTTTCCTCAAAGAGTTCCGGATTGGAGTAGCAAAGATGGTTGAGTCGCTCGCCCTTCTTGACGTCCCTTTTTCCTCCGTAGAGAGCGAACCACTCCGGCTTTTCGTCGAGAAGCCATTCCATGTGCGTCATGTTGTGCATCCCGTGGGCGATCATCATGCCGTAATTGTTGCGAAAGCCCAAACGCATCATCCAGTACATGGTCGGATCACTGGCAGTCGAAAACCGTACATTGAAACGCCGGACGGGGAAGTCCGGGTGGACGGTTTCGTTAATGGCTTTGAACGGGATGGTCGTCATCTTTGGAACAACCTCCCCGATCTCTCCCGGCATGTACCAGCGAACACCCAGGGATCGCAAATAATGACAGACGGCATTGTAGGAACCGCGTTCGTCCATGGTCCAGATTTCCATCGTTTCCCTTGGGCCTGTGGTTGCCCCTTCCGGTTTGCCAATATGTCCCGGAACCCGCTCCCTATTTTTGTACATCCCGCCATTTGGGGCTCCATAACGAGTCCCCGATGCGGCCTCCCATGCCTTCTGAAATTTACCAGTTGTTCGGTCCGAGTTATTCTTCGCCCATGGTTCTTGTGGCACGAAGTCCGTATTGTCTCCCAGAAACGCCATCCAATCTTTTCCCGAAGCAATTTTGAATGCCCCATACTTCAATCCCTCCGAACTCAACTTCAACGCCTTCGTATG
>CAYSOI010000620.1:0-2809 GCA_964432425.1 uncultured Opitutales bacterium
GCTGGGGCTTGGCATCCCATGTTACCGATTCGCAATTCAGTGTTTATGGCATGGTTGGGAATGTGCCGAAATGGGACGAATCGATCCTGCATGACAAGTTCCCAGGGAAACCGGATACGATACATTTAGGCTCCTTTCATATCCCACAGGGAGTCCAGAAAGGTCGTTTTCAAATCAAGACAGATGCCTTGGCCAAATTTCTTCGCGATCACCCAAATTCCGAAATCTCCTTCAAGGTCGTCCGCGATACAGTCGAATCGGAAAATGGTGGATTGGTACACGGATTTGCCAGTCGCCGCCACCCGGTTTTGCCACCTCCAACCTTGGCAATTCGTCAAAATAAGGTAATTCAATAAATCCAAAGGCCGCACCAGCCATGAATTTTCAAAAATCCATTACCTTCGCCGCAACCTGCTTTGGGATCGGTGTGGGTGCAATTCCTACCAAGGCAGAAGAGGCGGCAAAGTTGGCATTCTTTGAATCCAAAATCCGACCTGTATTGATCAACCAATGTTATGACTGCCACTCGACAGAATCGGGCAAATCCAAAGGCGGATTGCTTCTGGACTCACGGGCAGCCTGGCAAGTTGGCGGTGAATCCGGGCCTGCGATAAAACCGGGAAAGCCGGAAGAGAGTTTGGTCATCAAAGCCATTTCACGAAGTGGTGTGATCCCGGAAATGCCGCCAAAGTCTCACCTTTCGAAACAGACCATCAATGATTTCAGAAAATGGATCGCCGATGGAGCCGTGGACCCTCGGGAAGGCGAAGCTCCAGTGCATGAAAAGGAAACCATTGATATCGAGGAAGGCCGGAAGTTCTGGTCTTTTCAGCCACGAAAAACTTTTGCCGGGAAACATTCCATCGACGGCTTCGTCAAACCTCAGGCCCAGCCAGCCTCGGCAGACAAACTCCTGCGGCGGCTGTTTCTAGATTTGATTGGTTTGCCGCCCACTCTGGAGGAGCGTGAGGAGTTCCTGAAGTTGCATCAACAGTCTCCTCAAAAAGCCATCGAAACCTTTACAGACAAACTCCTGGCCAGAAAAGAATTCGGGGAAAAATGGGCTCGGCATTGGCTCGATGTTGCCCGCTATGCGGATTCCAACGGCGGGGATTTTAACCTGACTTTCCATGAGTCCTGGCGGTATCGGAACTACGTGATCGACGCCTTCAACGATGACATGCCGTACGATCAATTTCTGAAAGAACAAATCGCCGGAGACCTCCTGCCCTACGATTCTCCGCAACAACGAAATCGCCAACTCGTCGCGACTGGCTACCTCATGGTTGCTCCGAAGATGCTGACCGAGCGGGACAAACCGAAGATGTACCTCGACATCGCTGACGAGCAGCTCGACACCATCGGCAAGTCCATCATGGGGCTGGCTTTGGGTTGCGCCCGTTGCCATGACCACAAGTTTGATCCTATCCCTACTGCCGATTACTACGCCATGGCGGGAATCCTTCACAGCACAAGGACTGCCGACAAAGTGCTCATGAACAATGTGAATGTCACCGGCTGGACCAATACCCAGATGGAAATGGATGAGGAAACCCAGAAAACCATCGCGGCCAACAAGTCCAAAATCGCAGAACTGGAAAAAGTCATCCAACGAAAGAAAAAGGAAGCCAAGGCCGCTCAAAGTGAAGAACTGGCCATTGTGGTGGACGACACCGAAGCCGAGAAAACCGGCCCCTGGAGAAAATCCACCTACCGCTCCAATCGCATCGGCGATCATTACCTTGCAACGGACAAAGACAAAGGTCCCTATTCCATCTTGTGGAAAGCCACTCTTCCCAAACCCGGGAAGTACGACGTACGGGTTACCTTCGGCGGCGGAGGAGGACTTGCGAAGAAAGCTCCGTATGTCATCCGGCATGCTGGTGGAGAAACCAAGTTGATCATCAACCAATCCGTCAAACCCCCGATCGATGGACTCTGGTTTTCTCTTGGACAATTTGAATTCGGAAAGTTGGCAACTTCCGATGACTCCGCCGACAAAGCTCATGCCGAAGTCTTCCTGACCGACAAGAACGCCAATGGCCACGTGATCGCCGATGCTGTGCAGTTTGTCCATGTCGAAGATCTTGGGAAAGACTCTGGAGCATCAGCCCAATTGGCCAAGGAGGTGAGGGAACTGGAAGGGCAATTGAAAAAGCTCAAGGAAGACAGCCCCAAATCGCAGCAAGCGATGGCAGCAATGGAGAATAAAAACAAACGCATGGGCGACCTCCACATCCGAATCCGCGGCGAAGTTGAGAACCTCGGAGCCAAAGTTCCCAGAGGCTTCTTGCAAGTCGCCAGCCAGCCAAGTGCGGAAACCGCCAAGATCGAAGAAGGGGAGTCTGGTCGCGTCCAATTCGCCAACTGGCTGACCAGAGAAGACCACCCACTGACCGCCAGAGTCATGACCAACCGGATCTGGCAGCAACTCTTTGGTCAGGGAATCGTCGTGACCAGCGACAACTTTGGAATGCTCGGAGCCAAACCTACGCACCCGGAGTTACTGGATTATCTGGCAGGTGAGTTTGTGGAGAAGGACTGGTCGATGAAAAAACTCATCCGCAAGATCGTACTTTCCAAAACCTATCAGCAAGAGGCCAAAACTTTTGCTGCGGACAATCCAGACAACTTGCTCCTTCGTCACCAAAACCGCCGCCCGGCTCCTGCCGAAACCATCCGGGACTCCATCCTCGCCATTGCCGGGGAGTTGGACCGGGAACGCCGCGAATCCGTGGTCAAACCTTTGGGAACGTACGCCATCTCCACCAGCGGAAGTCGCCATGCTTCCCTCGGCCAAACCGATAAA
>CAYSOI010000621.1:0-2805 GCA_964432425.1 uncultured Opitutales bacterium
AGCCCGTATTCGACTCGGTAAGAAACCCAGTGCTCAACACATAACTTTCATTGGTGCCAGTGCTAGGCCGGGGACATTGTATTTCAAAGAAGATTCCGCAGGTGGTGAAGAATTGGGATTCCTGATCGCGGATGATTCCGATTTCCCGGAACAGCATCGCTTCCAATTGGTACCAAACCCGGATCGTACTCCCAATGACAATGCCCTTTTTTCAATAAAGGAAGATGCTGATGGACACTCTGTTCTTTGTACACGACCAGGAATCACGTTCGATTTCGAGACCCGAAGACACTACTCTCTAACACTACAAGCAACGGATAAAGATGGCTTAACGCTGAGGAAGAAATTCCCGGTGGAAATTACCGATGTCAATGAACCTCCAAGAGAAATCCAACAATCACAACAGACCTTTTCCTCCGATGCATTTATTGGATCAACCCTGACTGTTTTGACCGCTTTGGACGATGCGGGGGATGAACACACCTTTGAATTACTGAACTCACCGCAGAACCAACCCAATGACAACCCGTATGGCTCCATTGAAAAAGCAGCCAACGGCTTCTATGTTCTCAAGTTGATCAAGGATCTTTCTCTACTGCCTCCCGAGACAGATTTCCTCCGGTTTCTGGTCTCTGTTAAAGATCGGATGGGGCAGGAACGCCACCAGGAAATTACCTTAAAAAGGAGAAGTCCACTAGAGTTATATTTAACCCAAAGGAATTCGTTCTCAAGAGATCTTCCTGTAGGCACAGTGGTTGGACGTCTAACCTCAAATGAGAAGAATCTGAAATTGATTTTGCCCGGCATTGCCGCCTTTGCTGCAGGTGATGACCATTCCGCCTTTATTCTTGGGGATGGTTCAGTCTGGGCGATGGGTTCTCCAACTTATGACCAATGGGAAACTCCAAAAACAGACCCATCCCATCCACCTTTGAGCTACAGTCATAGAGAGGCGTTAAAGGGCAAACCTGTCAAAGTACACCCCTCTGGAGCCCGGTACATCACTGCTGGCTCGTTTCACACATTGTTCATCAAGAATGACGGTTCTCTCTGGATGATGGGGCGAATGCTGTCAGGAATAGGAAGTCGTCATTCTCAAATTGCTCGGGGCAAAATAACAGACCCAATTCAAATCGTGAATTCAGGGGTTGTGGATGCTGCGATTCATGATTGGCATCTTTTGTACGTAAAGTCGGATGGTTCACTATGGGGATGGGGAGAGAGCAGCGGGTTGGGTCGTCAAGAAACCAATGGTGCCGTCAAGATGGTCAACCAGGGAGTGACCCATGTTTCAACAGGCAATGAACACAGTTTGTATACCATGAAAGATGGCTCCATGTGGGGTCTTGGTTTGAAAGGTGACGCGATCCTGGGCTTGGGAGGAGGTGGCTTAATTCGAGGCAATTGAAAAATTCGCAATTCTGGAGTCATTCACACGGATGCATCCATCGTATCATCCTTATTCTTAATGAAAGATGGTTCGGTTTGGGGGATGGGAGAAAGGTGGAGTAATACCCCGAAAATGCTGTTTCCTAAAGGAGTCGTGGATGCCGATGTAGGTCACGCTGTTTCAGTAGTTGAACAGGATGGCTCTCTAAAGACACTCGGATATTATTATTTGGAACGCGACATTTGGGTTCCGGTAAAAGGAAGACGGCGAGGAAAACAATCCGTACCCAATCCGGAAAAGCCGGATCTAACCAAACCACACCTTTTGGTGGATTCTGGCGTACTGGCGGTCGATTCAAGCGGACTTCACACCCTTTTCCTGAAAGATGATGGAACACTTTGGGGATTTGGTAGTGGCAATCATGGAGAATTAGGGCCCGGACAATATTCTACGGTTCAGCCAATACAAATTGAAGTGCCCATGAAGGTGCAACCGATCTCCAATACTCATAACTATTTCTTCACCCTGGAAGGAGACACCATAAAGTTGGCCCGCCCGATCAAGCATCTCCAACGAAGCGAATTCAACTTACACGTCCTGGCCACAACAGAAACGGGGCGACAAGTAGAAAAACGCTTCAGTTTAAAAGTCAGTGATAACTATACTTGACGATTGCAATTAGGGCACCTCTGAAAACTGGGGTATTTTGCTACCCATCATCCATGTTACAAACCAGATTGTCCAAGCCCCCCGACCACCTCAGTTTGCCCCCGTCACCTCCCCGCACGTAGAGTTAAGTTTGGTACTGGTTAGTTTGGGATTTCCACGATTTATCAAATTGTGGATTGATCAACTTTCGTTTTGTGACTTCCTTGAATGTATGATTACCTACAAAGCTTTGTTTGTTTACCTGGATGATGGTACTGTGCATGCCGAAATTGCTGACTTCCCAGGTGTCATCACGTTTGGAGATGATTTGAATCAAGCCAGAAGTCGCCTTCGGGATGCATTGGTGGATATGGCCGAAACCCTGCTTCTTGAGGGAGACCCCTTACCGACTCCTGGACAAACCTCCAATGATTTGAACGCAGATCTGGATGAACCCATTCATCTCGTCCTCAGTGCTGCCAGAAAAGTACAGGAAGTTCCCCAGCCAGTTTTTGCATGAAGCGACGTGATTGACTCCGACATTTGGAGTCCAATGGTTGCACTTTTGTTCGTGAAGGCGGCAGTCATACCATTTGGGAAAACAAGCAACTGAAGATAAAGACCTCAATACCCCGGCATAGAGAAATTCCAGATTTTACTGCTTCCCGAATTTGCAAACAACTCGGCATTCCTTCTCCTTCAAAGAACTAGCTCTGGATTCTCATTTGCCATAATCCAATCAGGAATACAGGTATTTCGTGTGTTAC
>CAYSOI010000622.1:0-2803 GCA_964432425.1 uncultured Opitutales bacterium
CAGAATGGAAACGACTTCTTTGCCCCGACAAGCTCAACTCCCGTCACCATTGATGTTCCCCTAATGGAGCAAGCCATCTTCTGGGAACAGGAACTCGACAACCCCACCTACGGAGATACCCATATTCTCAATGCTACTGCTTCCTCCGGGCTTTCGGTCAGTTATCGCATCCCCTTTGGTCAGGGCACTGCCAAGATTGAAGGTAACGAAATCACATTTACCACGACCGGGCTAATAACACTAGAAGCCTATCAAAACGGAGACACTCAATATTCCGCTGCGACATTGACCAAGGAAATCGATGTTGAAAAAGCCGTGCTGACCATCTGGCCGGAAGATGCGGTCCGTCTATTTCTGGATCCCAATCCTGCCTTCATCCTGGTCTACAACGAGACCGACTTCAAATTTGGAGACACTGCGTCAGATATTGAGCCCCCACGGGCAAGCAGTCTCGCCACCATTGATACCGATCCTGGAGAATACCCCATCACCCTCAATGGAGGTAGTGCCAAAAATTATGAACTGAATTTATTGCAGGGCATTCTCACCATTGTTGACGGTAACAAACAGTTTCAATTCATCACATTTGACCAACTCGGAACCGGCTTTGATTTCACGGTTGGTGATTTCACCCGGTTGACGGCGGAAGCCACGTCCGGATTCCCGGTCTCCTATGAAGTGATCGACGGGGAAAACCTCTTTAGAATTCTGGAAGATGATGACAGTGTCATGAAGTTTATCCAGGCTGGCAAAATCATGATCAAGGCCACTCAGAAAGGTGGCACCAAAACCATCATTAATGACAGTGGGCAAGAGGAAGAAATTGAATACCTCCCTGCACCTGCCGTCATCAAAACTTTCACTGTCAGTGGTCTGGATCAGACGATTATCTGGGATCAGGACCTTTCTACTGCGACCTTCGGCGAAATCATCGCTCTGGAGGCATTTGCCACCTCTGGATTAACAGTGACCTTCGAACTGCTTCAGGGAGAAGCTGACTTTGTTGGCAATGAAATCACCCTGACGACTTCATCCGAAGAAATCGTGATCCAAGCTTCCCAAGGCGGGGATGAGTTTTACCTGCCAGCCCCGACCTTGATTCGTCAGTTCACTGTCAACAAGGTGCCAGTCACTATCAAGGCCAGAAATATGGAATGGGAAACGGGCTCCAATATGCCGACTCTGCGCTATGATCTGATTGGGCTGCCCGATGGGACCAATGCAAACGGCATTTTTACCCATGAGCCCAAGTTGACCACGACTGCACTGGATAGTTCCCCTCCTGGTATCTACCCGATAAGTGTCAGCGGCGCTTTTGCGGAAGACTTCACCTTCTCCTACATGCCGGGTAAATTGATCAAAACCGATCCCAATCGTTTGGATCAGAGTATCATTTGGGATCAGGACTTTGATAATGTGGATCGGGGCGACCAAGTCTTTCTGACTGCTGTATCCAGTGTAAATGAACGGTTCTCCATTGCCTATGAACTACTCTCGGGAGAGGACGCTGCGGAAATCATTCCACCGGATCTTCTTCAGGTGAATGGCAATGGTAGCCTAACTATTCAGGCCAGCCAGGCAGGCAACCTTCAATACAACCCTGCTGTTGCCGAGCGGGAAATCATCGTGGAGAAAGATGCGCAGGAGATTCTTTGGGATCAACCCTTTACCGATGTGACCTTTGGGTCTCGTGTGGAACTCAAGGCACTCTCCATTGAGCTTCGAGATGGAAGCACTTTCCAAGAACGCCCCACTGGTCTCCCCATCACTTATCGGGTGATCGCAGGCAATGCAGAAATCGAAAACGGCACTCATCTCCTGGTAAATGCTCCTGGAAGAATCAAAATCCTGGCCACCCAGCCGGGGGATGACTCCTGGTTGCCAGCGGAAGCAGTCATTCGGGAATTCTCCGCCGGAAAAGGTACATTGGTTGCCTATGCCGAAGCTGACGAAAGCCATAAAGATGATTCCTTACCGAATTTAAAAGTCCGCTATGAAATCATTCTGGATGGAGAAAAAATTCCAACCGATGAAACCGTGTTTGAAAGAGGCGATATCCTCCCCATTCCAGAAATAAAGGATTTTGACCTGATTGATTTCTCCATACCCGGACGTTACACCATTACCTTCTCCAGTTTGGGAAGACATAAACTATACGACATCATTCATATTGATGGAGACTTGGTACGCTCTGAACAAAACCAGCCCCCTCATGAGATCGTTTGGGAGCAGACCGACATCAGTGGATTTATTTACGGGGAGACGGTTGAACTGAGTGCTTCTTTAAATACTGCAGGCGGTTCTCTGGTTTATGAGATCATTCGCCCCATTGGGCCCGGTCTCTATAGTCAGAACGACCTGGACGGAAATATGATCACACTTCGTGCCGCAGGAGAGTTGATCGTCCGGGTTTATGCGGATGCATCAGGTAATTTTAATGCAGCCCCAGCGGTCTATCAGTTCTTCGATGTACAAAAACGTAAGCTCCAGGCCATTGTTGAGGATACCTATAGCCTCCCTGGTCGCTCTTTGCCGGAATTTCGCATTGATTACGTTTTGGAAACCCGGGCACCCTGGGACCAAGCCAGCCATATCAACATGAACGATATTCTGGAGCAAGCCCCTGTGGCAGTTACCGATGCTCCCGAGCCTACGGTGGATGGAACCTATCAGATCCTCATCGAAGGTGGAAGCGATGCGAACTATACCTTTGAGTATGGAAGTGCCTTCCTCTATGTCCGGGATTATGCTGACCTTTGGGGGCCTTATCCAGAAGATGATGATGGTTGGAAAACCATTCCCT
>CAYSOI010000623.1:0-2791 GCA_964432425.1 uncultured Opitutales bacterium
TGACAAAATTGATGATCAAAATTGCAGATGATCACGCCGAAGGTCGCTTACTTTCTGCCCTTGAAGGAGGCTACAATCTGGAGGGATTGAAACACGCCGTGACCGCCCATGTGGGAGCCTTGGCAGGATTGAGTTAAGCGATCTCCACCATCGCCTTGATCACTCCGGTCTCCGGCAATAGCCAGGAGTCAAACTGGCCGATCATCTCATTGAAGGAGCAGCGATGAGTGATGAAATTTTCGGTGTCCACTTTCCCATCCCGGATGGAATCAATGACCAATTGCAGATCTTCCTTTGTTCCATTTCGGCTACTTTTCAGTGACATTTCATGCTTGTGAAAATAAGGGTCATCAAAACGTAACGAATCTTTCACCAAGCCAACCAGAATCAGTTGCCCTCCGTGGGAGACATATTCGAAGGAGTTCTCCATGGACACCTTGTTTCCGGTCACTTCAAACACCGAGGTGGGCTTATCGCCCTGAGTCAACTCCTGAAGAGCCTCAATTGGGTGATCCAACGCATTCACTACCGCATCCACCTTTAGCACATCACGGCAGTAATCCAGCCGGCCCTCATTGATATCGACTGCGATGACACGGGCTCCGGCGATCTTTGCAAAATGGATCACCCCAATTCCGATCGGCCCAGTCCCCACGACAGCAACCGTCTCTCCTGGCTCCAACTCCGCCCGCCTCACCGCATGTGCTCCAATGTTCAAGCATTCAACAGTCGCCATCTGCTCCATGGATAATCCTTCCGCAGGCAACAGGTTTTCAACTGGCACATTCAAATACTCCCGCATTCCACCATCAATGTGAACACCAAACAATTCGAGAGACTGACAACAATTCGTACGCCCCCTCCGACAAGCCACACAACTTCCGCAACTCAGATAGGGATCTACCACCACAGGCATCCCCGCCTTCAAACCACGATTCCCATTGGGCTCCACCACTTCCGCAGAAAGCTCATGCCCCAAAATCCTCGGATACTCGAAGAACGGTTGATTTCCCTGATACGCATGCAAATCCGTCCCACAAATCCCAATGTTTCGGATTCGCACCAAAGCTTCCCCTTCCGAAGGAGCTTGCGGCTCAGGCGTATCACAAAGGGAGAACTCCCCAGGCTTGTTCAAAATGATGGTCTGCATTGGTAAAAGGAAACGAAAGTTACTGAATGGCACGGAGTTGTAGAAAGCCCAACCCACAAAACAAAAGATTCGGAGCCCAAATCATCCACTCCGGCTTCAACTCCGGATAATCCTCCAGCATCCCCACGCAGATGGTCAGCAGGTAATACCCCAACGCCAAACCCACAGCCCACACCGCATTGATCATCGTCTCCCTTCGCCCTTTACGAATCGCCAGCGGAATCCCCATCACCGCCAACGCCACTACCGAACACGCCATCGACGCCTGATTCTGAATCTCCAGCCGAACCTTCCTCAAATGCTTTTCTTCAGCATCATCTCTCTCAGCCTTCTGGGACAACTCACGTTCCTGCTCCATCAACTCCGCTGCCGTCAGCATGGAAATTTTCCTACGGGTACTCAGAATATCCCCACGATCTCCAAGAGAAAACCGCAACACCGTACTCGCCGCCAACCCCGGATTATAACTCCCCTGAAAAAACTCAGGATCCTCCCGGTCATTCATTTCCACCCGCAGATTCTGCGGCTCAAGAACAAGCGTTTGCGAATCCTCCTCATAACGAATCTTTCCCGTATCAAAACGAAGAATCTGCCGGATCCTCCCCTTTTCATCCAACTCTGAACCGGAACCCACACTACTCCAAACCCAGAAATCCTTCAAATTCTCCCCATCATAATCCCCTACATATAATAAGTGTCCCGGAAAATCCGTCACAAACGACTGAGGTTTAAAAAAGAAAAGCGGATTCTCCAACGCCGTTTGCGACAACTTTTGCTTGTACTGCGTCCGGGCTTCTGGAGCCGCAAATGCAGAGATATAATAAGAGCCCCCAGCCAGCACCACACTCATCAACAAAATCGGCACTGCCACATGCCATAGACTGAAACCCGTAGCCCGCATCGCCGTAATCTCCGCATCCGCAGACAGCCTCCCCAGACCCAACAAAATCCCCGTCAACACCGCTGGCGGCAACGCAAACTTCAATGCATACGGCAAAAGCAACCCAAACAACTCCATCACAAAACGAAACGAAAACTGCCCCTCCATAAACTGAAGCAACTGATCCCGCATCGCATTCCCCGCCGTCAAAATAAACACCAACACCAACAGCGATAAAAAGGCCCCAACAAAAACCTCTTTAAATACATAACGCTGGATACGGCTCAACACTGGCAGAAAAAACCGGGCAACTTAGCCCGATGCTTCCAACTGTCAAACCACACACATCTCAAAACATTCTTGGCAACTCCCGGAATCCTGATTGAGGTCTTCCCCATGGAATCCACACAAGACCAAGTTCTCAAACTCTTTGAAAAAACAGGAGCCCTGCTCAAAGGCCATTTTGTCCTGCGTTCAGGCCTGCACAGCGGCCATTTTTTCCAATGTGCCCAAGTCTGCCAGGACATGGCCGCCGTCACACGAATGGCAGAACTCACCCTGGAACAAGTTGGACATACTGATTTTGAAACCGTCGTCGCCCCTGCCATGGGTGGACTCGTCATTGGCCAGGAAATCGCCAGACAATCCGGTAAACGCTACATCTTTCTGGAGAAAAAAGACGGAGACCTTGCCCTCCGTCGAGGCTTCAAACTCAAACCTGGTGAAAAAGTCCTCATCACCGAAGACGTCGTCACCAAAGG
>CAYSOI010000624.1:0-2776 GCA_964432425.1 uncultured Opitutales bacterium
CATTGAGTTTATCAATGGCGGAACTGGCGGCTTTGGCGGCTTCGGATTCGTCACCTACATCGGCGAGTTTTTGAAGAACGGGAATGGCTTGTGTGTCGCCGAGAGTTCCGAGGGCCTCGATGGCGGCTTGGCTTTTGCGGAAGTTGAGATGGTCTACGTAGTTTACGAGAAACTTGCGGACTTCGGCCTTGTCTTCCTGGTTTCGGGCAAGGTGGCCCAAGGCTTTCAAACCGGAAGCAAAGCCCCAGGCATTGAACTTGCTCTTTTCATTTTTGAGAACATGGAGGAGGGGCGTGATGTGGGCAGGCTTGTCAAGTTTGCGAAGTGCAGCAATCGCAGCGATGGCTTCTTCCTGACGGAAAGTGTTGGTGGACAGAGATTGAAGTATCAACTTGTCGATCGCGGCATCGTCATGACCGGGGAGGTTCTTGAGGGCATCCGCACGAATGAAGAGGTTCTTCTCTTTGGCCAGGGAAGATTTAAGGGCTTTCAAGGCATCGGGCTTGTGAAATGATCCAATGTCGGAAAGTACCTGGCGGCGAACACGAGCATCGGGCTGCTCCATAGAATCGATCAAGGCTTGGAGAGCGGCATCATTGCCTATGCTTTTCAAGGCTTTGGAGGCGGCGACCCGAACTCCGAAAAAGGAGTCGCAGTGGAGGACTTGCTTGAGTTTCTCAACGGTCTTCTGGTCTTTGCGTTTGCCGAGTTGTTGGGCGGCAATCTGACGTCCAAGAGGATCTTCGGAATCTGCCAACTGCACATCCAGCATATCATTGGATGGTTTGAAAGTGATCTTGGCCAGGAGAGTCAGGTTGGGGTCGATGCGGAGGAGTTGCGGGGCTTGATCCAAAGGAATGTAAAAATCTTCCGCGGCTTTGGTGATTTGGAGAGTTTGGTCCAACTTCTTACCATCAACGGTGAACCGAATAGGCAAAGGCACGTGAAAGAGCAGGACTTTGTCACTCACCTTCTGGACTTGCTTGACGGAGACTTTAGCAAGCTTGCTTTTGTTGTCCCAGGAATAGGTGATGTCCAGCTCGGGGTGATGGGCATGGTAGACGTATTGATCGAAGAAACGGTCGTAGGATTTGCCGGTTTTCTCTTCGATGACCGTACGCAGGTTCTCGGTGATTACGTTGCCGTGGCGATGTCGCTCCAGGTAAGTTTTGACGACATCCCGATAGACATCCGGTCCGAGCTGTGAACGCAGCATGTGCAGAACCCAGCCCCCTTTGGTGTAGGAGAGACCTCCGAACTTTCGGAACATGTCGATGGGGTCGGAGTATTCACGGTTGACCATCGCGGTGGTGTCGTTCTTGCGATCAATGATTCGATTCAGGTCTCGATAGAGGGCATAGTTCATCTCATCAATGCCATCTTTATGACCACGAAAGAGATGGGTGTAGTAGGTGGCAAAGCCTTCGTTGAGCCAAGTGTGACTCCAGTCTTTCATGGTCACGAGATTGCCAAACCATTGGTGGGCGATTTCGTGAGCAACGAGGTTTTGGCTGGATTTCAGGTTTTCGGTTTGGTCGGAAAAGAGGGTGTAGTTGTTGAGGGTGGTGAGGGTGGTATTTTCCATTCCGCCCCACATGAAGTCATGGACGCAGACCTGGTCGTATTTATCCCATGGATATGGGACTCCTGTTTCCTTCTCAAAGAACTCCATGCATTGCTTGGTTTCCCGGAAGGAGTTCCTGGCGTAGGCTATGTCGGAGGGCGTGGTCCAGAAGGACATGGGAAGATCCCCATAGTTGTCCTGGATTCTTTCAAAATGGCCGGCAACCAGGGAAATCAGGTACGTGACGTGAGGCTGCTCCTGCTTCCAGGTTACGGACTTCAGACCAGTCGAAGGATTGATCGTTTCGGAATCTTTTCGGCCATTGGAAAGGACTTCCATATCCTTGGGGACATGACAGGTAATGCTGGAGGTGATAAATTCATTAGGAGCGTCAAAACAGGGATACCAGTAGCGGGAAAAGGTGGTTTCTCCCTGAGTCCAGAGGTGGCTATCCTGTGGGTCATAGCCCATCTCAGGAGTTCGGAAATAGAGGCCGTGCCGGGGTTCGCAATCGTAGGTGATATTTACTTGAGCCGGACGATTGGGCGGAAGCGGTTTTGAAAAGTTGATGATGATGGCTTTGTCGGTGTTCTCCCAATGAGATACTTTGACAGAACCTTCTACTTTCTCGACATCCAGATCCATAGCATCGAGCCGAAGTTCTTCAAGTGGTTTGCCAATGGGGCGAAAGGTAAAGGTGGCGACTCCGGCGACAGTGCGTTTCTTGAAATCAGGAGTCACATTCAGGTCAAAGTGGCCGATATCAACGAAGCGGTCGGGGGCATACTGCTGGCGTTGTGAATCGGGACTCGACCAACCTTCGGCAAGGTGTTGCCGGCAGATGAGGTTGTGCTGGTTGGAATGTCCAAAGAGCGAAACCGTGAAACTAGAAAGAATTAACAGGAGGACATGCTTCATGATGGGAGCATTGATGCAGAGACTCCTCACGCATGGCAAGAAGAGAGGTTCCTGACTCCCCTACTTTTGGGGTTTGATACCAAATCTAAAAAGGCTTGAGCATTTTATCGGGGGTGAACACTAACAAATATCTAGTGCTCCATGCACAATGTGTTCCGTGTTCTTAATCAAATATCGGATAGTTTTGAATGGAGCCCAACGGGCTCATGCCTGCTAGCCCTGGGTACCGCCCTGAGCCTTCTACACAAATTTGGTGCTGACAATCCTATCTACCAAACCATTCAAGCAGCTATA
>CAYSOI010000625.1:0-2776 GCA_964432425.1 uncultured Opitutales bacterium
AGGTGTTCGCCGCATGATCATCAACGCCACTCTCTGGTGCATGGAAATGGAAGACCAAATCTCCGCCTGTGCCGATGTCTCCTTCGTAGGCCCATACAATCCTTCCACCTTCAGCTTCAAACCCTCCGTGAAAGACGCCAAGCCCGGCGACATCGAAGGCTGGGATACCCCGATCTTGAAGCCGAAGAAGTAAGTCGGAATTTTTAGCAAATTCCGCTACGAACAATATAGCTTTCATTATGGAAGACCAATTTTTTGAGGAACACACTTACCTCAAAAGATTGGCTCCGGAAGCGTACCGTGCCTACGCGGCTGTGCATTGGTCCATGACCATTGCGGAGCGTAAGCAAGGCTGGTGCACTGAATGGTTTCACGCAAAATTCCGAGAACTTCTGACGCACGTAACTTTCCGCTATGGCTTGTTGTTTCCTACATACGTCCTGATGCCGGATCATCTACACATTCTGGCAATGGGGTTTCGTGAAACTTCGGACCAACGGCTGGCCATGCGATTTTTACGAAAACAACTGAACTGGGCGTTGAAACCTGCTGGGTATCAACTTCAAAAGCAAGGGCATGACCATGTCATTCGGCAGAGGTCCAGAACGAGATCTGTATTTCAGAAAGTGGTTCAGTATGTTCGAGAGAATCCGCTTCGAGCAGGTTTTGTAGAGTCTCCAGGAGAGTTACCCACATATCCCTTTTCAGGTTGTCTCGTTCCTGGATATCCAGAGTTGGATCAATGGGACGAGAAGTTCTGGGGCTTATTTTGGAAGCTCTATATTCAGTTTCGTGAAGCCGAGAAAATGTAGCAGAATTTGCTAAAAATTCTGATTGCTGCGGAAAGAATCGGAGAGTCGGAATTTTTGGCAAATTCCGCTACGATGGTGTGTGTGACTTTATTTTAATTGTAGCGGAAGATGCAAAATCTTCCGATTCCTCACGACCGCCAAAAGGCTGGGATACCCCGATCTTGAAGCCGAAGAAGTAAGTCATTGCTTACCCTTTAACTGAAAAGCCCGGAGTGTAGATCGCTCCGGGTTTTTTGTCATTCTATGATACGGAATGGTTAAGCATTGGGCTTTCGTTGGAGTTCACGATTTATCGTGCTTCCTTATTCTGAAGTGTCCTGTAAGTTAATCCATCAATTGGGTGATCTGCTTAATGGCCCTATGCCAATTCATACCCGCTGCATACAGTGGAATGTTCAGGATACGACTGTCTCCAGTATTGAAGGGATTGGCAGTGATTTTCACTGCCAATGGCGGCGAATATTTCTGGATATACTGTCGCAGGCTTTGAGCTCGGGTACGTAGACCTGACTTCACTTCTACAGGGATTACATGGTTTTCAATGATCCGTAAGAATTCAATCTCAGATTCGCCATGTGACCAGGAATAAAGATCGCGTTCCCCGCTTGCCAACCATTCACAGGCTACGAAATTTTCTGCAAAAAAGCCCTTAGTCTGGCCATAGTCTTCCAACAGAATTGTACTTGGGCTTAAATCGAGTATACAACCCAGCAACCCAACATCCAGGAGTCGCAATGAAAACATGTTGGATTTGGTGAAGGCCTTGAGTGGCAACTCTGGCTTTGAACAGGGATATACGATGTGAGTCAGTCCGGCTTTCACCAACCAATGGATAGGGCCTTGCAGATCTGCAAATCGTCGTTTGCCTGGTACAACATCCTTAAAACGATAGCGTTGGATGCTCCCATCCAGGACACTGGAAATTTGCCTCGGAATGTCCTCGAAAACCATTCCGATGTGGGCTGCGTTCACCTTTCCTGCATGTTTGTTAAAGTCCCTCATGTAGGTATCCAACAACTGTCTCTGGACATCACGAACTTCATTAAACGTCTCGATTCCTGTATCTGCTGAACGAAGATAGGTCAGGACCACACTTGGCATCCCTCCGGTTACATAATATCGCTTGAGATGTTCCCATAGCTTTTGGTGGACAATCTTTGATGCCACGTTCGGTTCAAATACCGTTTGCAATGCCTGGTATTCCAACTCATCCGCTGTATTGAGCAGAAACTCTTCAAAGTTCATCGGGTATAGATCCAGAAAAGTTACTTTTCCAACCGGAAAGGATTCTGTGCTCAGACTTGTTCCCAACAATGAGCCTGCCGCACAAATTGCCAAATTCGGCAACTCTTCAGCAAAATACTTCAGACTTGTAAGTGCCCTTGGACAGTTCTGAATCTCGTCAAAAACCAGCAACGCTTTGCCAGGATCAATCCTTGTCCTGACAACAAAGGATAGATCATTGAGGAGTCGTTGCGGGGAAAGACTGCTTTCAAAAACCTGAGCCAACTGTTCCCGGTCACGTTCAAAATCAAGATAGTGCATTTCCTCAAACTCTGTTTCACCAAAGGCTTTGAGTAAGTAAGTTTTGCCCACTTGTCGTGCTCCACGAAGTATGAGGGGAAGCCGTTTGGGGGAGTTCTTCCACTGAGATAGCTTATCGTAAAGTAAACGCTTCATCTTTCATTGTCCTAAAAATAGTCAGTGTTTACACTTTTCCCTACCATAAAATGAAGAAAGTTACATTTTTACCGACCAGCAGGCGTGAAAAATCTAAATGAAAATCGATTTCTATCGTTCCATTGTCACTGTTGAGACAGGATTTACCTATTCCCTGTGTAAAGGTGGGGGGCAGGACAACAATTATGCTTTGGTTACATAATGTTGCAGGTGCATAATTATTGGTTATGGCCGCCAAGGTGGGCCGGAATCGCCTTTGGGCTGGAGGAATTGGGCGTCGACTT
>CAYSOI010000626.1:0-1494 GCA_964432425.1 uncultured Opitutales bacterium
TTAGCCAATGAAGCCAATGTCATGGAGTTGGCCTCGGGTGCTCTCATGACTGCGAACCCAACCTGCATTGAAACCCATGCTTCCCTCCATGATGCTGTCAGAGTGATGGAGGAACGGGAATCACAAATCTCCGTGCTTCCGGTTCGGGATGGGGAGTCAAAAAATGTAGTGGGATTGGTCCGGCTACATGACGTGTATCAACCTGCGTAAGGAATAAAAGGCAATGGACAGGAGCATACGGAAGCGGCGAAAAGATTTCGAAAGAAATAAGCGGAGGATGGGTGTCCAGCGTTCGGGTAGGCGAAGGATGGATGTACTGTCAGGACGAGAGAAGTGGATTTCTACAATTGCCGGTTTTCAGGTATTCTTTTTGGCATGGAATCTGGGTTCCATGCATGTCTGGGCACAGTGGGGCAATCTTGGGCTGGCCCTACTTGGTTTTTTGGGGCTATTGATTCCAGATGCTACCGCCCTTCCCAGGCAGGGACTACAGGGAATGGCCAGGTTGTTCGGTAGTCCGGTCTTCTGGTTTGGGGGGTTGTTTTTGGCCTATGTGGGTGTGCAATGCACAAATCATTCATGGATGTACGAAGTGGTGATCCCGGATGCCAGCATACAGGAAGTGGCAGGAGAAGAAGCAACCACTGATGGTACTGCGGCCACACCACCTGCAAAGGATGGAAAGATTTGGCACATTTTACCCAATCAGAACCACAAGAAGTTTCTGCCCTCCAGTGTGGATGCTCCATTTGAAAAAATGAATGCCCGGCGGGTCGTCCTGATGTTTGCACCAATATGGATTTGGGGCTGCATCCTGTCGTTGGGACTGGAACGAAGACGAGGACTGAGACGGGTCCTGTGGGCGGCGGTAATTGGGGGGGCGACCATGGCCATGCTGGGGCTTATGCAGCGCCTGACTGGAGCGAAGGAGATCTTCTGGATGATTGAATCCAACAATCCGGCGTTCTTTGGCTCCTTTATCTACCCAAACCATGGGGCCGCCTTCCTGTATTTACTTTTAGCAGTGGCCATCGGGCTGGGGCTTTATCACCAACAACAATCTGAACAAGAGTTCCTTCGGTCAGGTCCCCATTACTTGCTGGCATTTCTGGGGATTCTGATCTTTCTAGGCCTGGTCTTTTCGCAATCACGGGCGGGCTTGGTCCTTGGAGGCGGGATCATGTTATTAGGATTTGCTGTGATGGTTTTGCGAATTGTGGGACGTGGGCAGGATATGCGGCAGGGTTTGGTGCTAGGTATCCTATGTGTGATCGGCATTGGTTTTGCAGGTTATGCAGTGATGAACTTTGCAGATGTCGGTGCCATCTTGATGGATTTTGACAGGCTTCAGCAGGCCGGCAGTCCGGATTTGGATCTGAGATTGAAGTTACATGAAGCGACGTGGGAAGGTTTTCGCAATAACCTGTGGCTGGGTACAGGGGCTGGCAGCTTTCAGTATCGATTTCCTTTTCTTCAGGTAAAATACCCGGAGCT
>CAYSOI010000626.1:1594-2773 GCA_964432425.1 uncultured Opitutales bacterium
TTTTTACCCAAGTTTTTCGATAATTGATGAAGGTCCCTTTGTTAGATTTAAACACTCAAAACAATAGTATGCGGGAAGAGTTACAGGCTGCATTTCTGCAGGTTGTGGACTCCAGCCAGTTCATCCTGGGCAGTCATGTGGCGGAGTTTGAAAATTCCGTCGCGGAGAGTTTGGGTGCCAAGGATGCCATTGGGGTAAGTTCCGGAACGGATGCGTTGCTGGTCGCCTTGATGGCTCTGGATGTCAAGGCAGGGGATGAAGTGCTTTGCCCTTCCTTTACTTTTTTCGCTACTGCGGGCTGTATTTCACGCCTCGGAGCTGTGCCCGTGTTCGTAGATGTACGAGAGGATAATTTCCAAATCGATCTGGAGGATGCGGCCCGGAAGATTACCGACCGGACGACTGCTATTTTGCCCGTGCACTTATTTGGCCAGGCCGCCGATATGGATGGAGTAATGGAGCTGGCACAAAGTAAGGGATTACGGGTAGTCGAAGATTGTGCACAATCCATGGGAGCCCGATGGAAAGAGAACGAAGTCGGCACGATTGGAGATCTAGGAACTTTCAGCTTTTTCCCGACCAAAAACCTGGGTGGATTTGGCGATGGTGGCATGGTGGTGACCAATGATGCAAAATTGGGAGAAAAGGTGAGGGTACTCCGGGCTCATGGTTCCAAGCCCAAATATTATCACTCCATGGTCGGTGGAAACTTCCGTCTGGATGCATTACAGGCGGCCTTGCTAAGAGTGAAGTATGGTCAGATGGAGGCTTACATTGGAGCCAGAAGGAAAAATGCGGCTTACTATATGGAGGCTTTTGCTCAGCATGCGAAGGCACTGGAGGGTAAAATTGTGCTGCCTTTTGAATCTGAAGACTGCTGGCACACCTGGAACCAATTCACCATTCGGGTGCAGGGAGGAAAACGCGATGATCTCAGGGAATTTTTAAAGAATCGGGAGATCGCCAGTGAGATTTACTATCCGCTGAGCCTGCACCAGCAGGAATGTTTCGCCAATTTGCCACAACAGAAATGCCCGGTCTCGGAGAAGCTGACCCAGGAAGTCCTCAGTATTCCAGTTTATCCTGAGATCAGCCAGGACCAGCAAGACAAGGTTGTCGCAACAATTGTAGACTTTATCGAAATTGGTTGAAGAAGAAGAATAGCTTTTGGGGCAATGT
>CAYSOI010000627.1:0-2756 GCA_964432425.1 uncultured Opitutales bacterium
AGGATCCTGACGAAGTTGATTGACCAGAAGAGCATAGAGTAGCCCGAGAGCTCCGTAGCCCAGGTTCAGCGCCAAGCCTTTGAAACTCAGAAGCGTTGCCCGAATGGACTTATCGGCAGCTTGATTGAGATAATAGCTGGTGCAAAAGCTGGTCATGACGATTCCGGCAAAGAGCATCATCGGGAAGAGGACTCCAATATACGGAATGAAAAACCGAATACCGAGGAACGCCATCATAACAACGGAGGCGATGATGAGGAAATTCTGATTGGCGGTGAATTTTTCTGTCATTTTCCGAACCGCCTTGGCCACGAACATATTTTGCAAAGCAATGGCTGCGCCGATGAAACCGAAGGCTACGGCAGGATAGGAGATGAGACGGTAATATTCACTGTTCAAAGTGATGAACATGCGAATGGCACTATCAAGAGTCGCCGCCGCAAGGATGACCATGAAGGCAAAAGGCGTTTTGAGAATCCAGAGTCCCACCTTTCCAGTCTGGCGAAAGGCGGCACCGACGGACAGGGTTTCCTTTTGAGACTGATGGTGTTCCGTTTCCCGCATGGAACATACGCAGACGAAGGTGATCAGAGCAGTAACAAGGTTGAGCAGAATCGGCCAACGCATGGTGTCCTGTTGTGTCAAGGCGATGTCGATGCCCAGTCCATTGCAGAGGTTCTGCATGATGTCGGGATCGTAGACAAACCCTCCTGTGATCAAGGCGATCATGAACGCAACGGATTGCCAACGGGTGACTTTTTGGAGCACATGAGCCCAATCCTCCTGTTCCCCAGCTTCCTCCAGAGAATCATAGACCAGGGCTTCATCCGACCCACTGGCAGCGGCTTCAGCCAGTCCGCTGAACACACGATTGGCGGCCAGTATCCAGAAAAGCAGATTCAAGTCTGAAGTGGGAGCCAACCCCCAGATCAACATTTCCGCCACCATCAGGGCTCCCGCAGTTACCAGAAGTTTCTTTCTCCCAATCAGGTCCGATAAGGCGCCGGAAGGGACTTCGGCGATCAGAATGGTGGCGGCCCAGATGGAGTTCAGAATGGCAAACTGCTCCAGTGTCATCCCGAAATCCAGATAAATGACAGCAAAGACCGGGTAATAAAACCGAGCATTGAAAAACATGCGAAAGGCGACAAAGAGCCGCACATTCAGATGAGCTACTGCCGCTGCCTGTTCTTTATCCATGTGAGTTGGTTGTGGGGAACAACTTCCGGTGAATGGCAGGAAGAAACAAGATCAGGACGCCACCCGAGAGAAGGCAAACCCAGGGCGATACCCCCATCCCCAAAGGCAGGAAACCGAGAATCGAAGCGAGGCAGGCAGTGGTCACGGCGTAGGGGAGTTGAGTCCGGACGTGGTCGAACGGTTCCAGGTCACAAGCCATGGAAGAAACAATGGTGGTGTCACTCAATGGAGAGCAATGGTCACCAAATACCGCCCCGCTGAATACGGCGGCAACTACAGATGCGACCAAGGATTCCGATCCTGGAGCCAAACTGAATGCCACCGGCAAAGCCAGTGGCATCAAGACCCCCATCGTGCCCCAGGAAGTTCCCGTGGTAAAGGAAATGAGTACACCCAGCAGGAACACCACGAGTGGGAAGAACTGAACTGGCAAGGTGCCACTCAAAACCGAAGTCAAATACGCCGATGCCTCCAGCTTTCCCAAGGTGCTGCTCAAACACCACGCAGCAATCAATACCAGACACGGAGCAAAGAATCGCTGAACCCCATCCAGAAAGACCGAAGAGGGGACCGCCTTCGACTTGGCAATGGCCCGATAGTTGCAGGCAAAGGCCACCAGACAGGCCAAAGTCGTGCTATACAACAGAACCAGATTGGACTGGGCATCCCCGTAAGCTTGCTTGAGCTTTGACGGGAGGATAGGCCAGAAATCCCCCTCGACACCATTCCAGTACAACCCGACAAACAGCGAAAAGATCAAAGTCAGTAATGGAATGACGACCCGCCATGCTGCCTGGGATTCCACCTTCAGTCCATCCTCGGAATTCCTGGTTGAGCTTGCGGACTGGTTACGAGCCTTCTCTTCCAACTTCGCCATCGGACCCGGATTCCAGCCCTTGCGAATTACCACGGCCAGAAGGAGCAAAGTGAACCAGCAATAAAAATTTCTGGGAATGGAGGAAAGAAAGATACTGAACGGTTGGACTCCTTCGATCCCCGCCTGGGCATACCCTTCCCGAATCATCGATAACTGGTAGGCAATCCAGGTCGACATAATTGCTACGCAAGCCACTGCCGAACTGGTGGAATCTACAATATAGGCCAATTTGGCTCGGGAAACACCCACCCGGTCCGCCAATGGACGAATGGATTTCCCCGTCAGCAGAGAACTGGCCAATCCATCAAAAAAACAAACCAACCCCATCAAGTAGGCAGACCATTGCACCCGTTGATCCGACCTCTTTCCTTTTGCCAACCAAGTTTGCAAAATCGCCTCAAATCCATGACCCCGTTCCAACAACGCCGCAAAGCCTCCCAGTAACATTGTAAAGATCAACACACTGATGTTCCACTCACTCCCCAAGGCCGGTAACAAATGCTCCGAGAAAAATTGCGTGAATGCCAGGACAGGATTCCCCTCCGCCAGAAGAATCCCCCCAGTCGCCGCTCCAATGAGCAGGCCACTCAAAGCACTTCTCAACAACACCACCGACACAATCGCCACCACACTCGGCCACAAAGCCAACGCCCCCCACTCCATCCGGGAAACCCCAAAA
>CAYSOI010000628.1:0-2755 GCA_964432425.1 uncultured Opitutales bacterium
GAATCAATGAAGTGACATCTCCTTGTTCCGGATCCATCGCACGGTATCCTGGCTCCGTCCAGGTAGCTCCGACATCAATCGTTTGATCCATCGGAGGCACAAGTGTGATTACAGGCGATATCGTATCCTGAATCCCAAACGCACTGAAATCTCCCACTTGAATTTGTTGAATTTCATCCAGTTCCAACACACGTGAGAAAATGGCCAGGTCATCCATAGCCCCTGCAAAACCATAGGGCGAAAGCACCGGAATGTAGTCGTATTGAGCCCCGATCAAGGCTCTGCCACCCACATCGTCGTTATAACCAAGAAAATCACCCTCATTATCTGCTAAAGCCAACTGGCCATCCACATAAGTACGGGACTGCCTTTTTTCATTGTCCCAGGTAATGGCTACGTGGTGCCAGGCTCCATCCGTGATCACCTGACCACCATTGATATTTCCATGTGGCGACCCCATGTTGAAACTACCGGCTGGCTTTAAAGTAGCCGTCACATCATCCCGGGATGTAAAGAAGATTTTCTCTTCATTGTGAAATCCTGGGGTACCATCTTCTTTGATAAGAATCGTAGCCCCCTGGAAGGAGGTTTTCAGCCAACCAGCCAAAGTAAAGTCGGCACCTCCAAATCGGGTAAGACCCGACCTTGGGTCCAGTATGCCGCCTCCATTGAAAGTTAAGACAGGACCACGAACGGGGTCCTCAAATGGCACTACATCGGTTAGATCACCAATTGTTCCATACACTGAGCTGTCAACAGTCTGATCATTAATCGCTCCATCGTTGAAACGCCACAGGGATTTGAGATCATGAGCGTCAAATTCCCGAATGGTCACATCCGTGAACGTGGCTTGCGTTTCCTCCGTGCCCCCGATCGAGTTGCTGACAGCCAAACCAACATGAATGGTTGGAGGCATCACCGTGGTCCAACGCCCCACTTCCATCCAGGTTTCTTGGTTATCCTCGGAAATAAAGCCGGCAAAATCATCACCGACACGAACCATACGCAAATGCACAGGCGTTTTTACGGTTACGTTTGGTAACGCATAGCCGACATAATTGCCATGTCGATAGTTGATGCGATTTCGATACACGGCGTCCTTCTTCTTTCTCCTTACGACCGTTGCAGAAGCAACTGCCTGCCCGAGACTTTCCCGCATGTGCAATCCAGCCATGGAATCGTCATGCGGTCCACTGAAGTCCGTCAGTTTGGCGATAATCTCACCATCACCTGTCATCCTGGAAGAGGCAAAAAAGAAACGGTCTGTACTAAAACTCATGCCCTGCCCTTCTGTATGGCTGAGAGTATATTTCGAATTTTTGATCGTGAGGGAACCCACTCCCCTTCCGCCAATCACCGTTTCATTGAATACTTGAGGAGCCACGGTCAGATTTCTGGTCACACTATAACCAGGTATGACATCGCTATCGAAAGTGAACTGATGTACGTTTCCTCCATTTGAGATTTTGATAAGCAGATCGCTTTCTCCTGCTTTCAGGTCAATGATCGGGCTGAAATTGCCCCGTCCGCTCCAGTTTAATTCCAAAGATCCATTCACCCATACCTTGATCCCATCATCCGAAAATAATCGGAGCCGCAGGCGGCGGTCTTTTTGGACAGTCAGTTTTCGGTAAACATACTGAACCGCATTGTCGATAGTGGGAAAAGAAATGAGCTGGCCATCCTGATAGCTCGGCTCCTCTGTCCAGGAAAGTGTTGTCCCCGTACCATCATCGAATGTATCAGTCAGCACAACCGGCGTTAACTCCGGGTCCAGAGTCACATTGTGACCGTAGCTGTTTCGTTTGAAGGGACCAAGTGCATAATACGGACCGATATCAATCTGCCCCATCATGTCATCTGGAGCCCCAACTGTGGCCGAAAGAACATAGTCGGTGGCTTCATTTGGAAGGGCAGTCACTTTCAGAGATCCTTTTGCCGGATACTCGTTACCCAGAAGGAACACTTTTTCCGCATGGAGAACATCCCAGCTTAGGGTCACCTCAGGTGAGTCTCCCATGGGATAATGAGAAGGGGTCGATTCAAATTTCACAATTTGTGGTTTGGCAACGACATTGATCGTCATGTCATAGGTGTCCTCCCCTGTGCTATTGGTACCCGTAACGGTCCCCTGATACACCAACGGCTCCAGAGCCAACCCCTGGGAGAGATCTACTGGATTGCCACTTTTATAGAGGGAACGGGCATGAAGTTCATCAAAAGCAGTCTTCCAGATCGCCACATCATCAATACGTCCCTTGAACGCCATATTCTGAGAAGAAAAAGCATTACCGATCGTGTTGATTTCAATTGAAGTATCCACCGTCTTGGAGCCGAAGGAGACTCCATCACGATAAAGAGTGAGACTCCCGGCACCATCGGCAGTCAGTAAATATTGGTGCCAGTCTGTAAACCCGCTTCGCAGTTCGGAATCCGTCCAATTGGCATTGTCTCCCTGAGTATTGCGGAAACTAAAACCAAAGGACGGAGAGTTACTCAACCAGATGTAGTCATTGTCGTCATTGCGGTCTCCCAAAACCATGCCCTGGGAGGTATTGTCAGGGCGAATGGCCCAGAAGCTGATCGCCCATTGCTCAGTTGATAGCAGATCAATGGAAGCATGAAGGTTGGCCGCATCATCTCCATCCATTTCTACTGCCAAATCAGCACCATTGGCCGTTTGGGAGGAGAATTGAGGGTTGCCACTGGCATAAGCATTTTTGTCCCTATTATTGACCGATATCTCACGGAAATT
>CAYSOI010000629.1:0-2751 GCA_964432425.1 uncultured Opitutales bacterium
TGGTGGGGTAAACTTTCCGGCCTGACGCTCGTTGGGTACATACCATTCATCCAGGAGTGCACTTAGCTCTTTGACTAATTCAGGATTTTTGGGGGCGAGATTTGCTTTTTCGTTGGGGTCTTTCTTCAGATCGAAGAGTTGAGGTTCTCCGCTCGTGGCTGGGTACTTGATCTTGCCGGGAGAACCATCGTAGGTAAGAAGGAGCTTGGTGTGTCCACGGATTACCCAGCGATAGAGAAGAGAGGCCTGAGGCTTTTCGATGTCGGCAATATCATGGGCAAAGGATTCGCCATAGATGGTATCGCGGCAGAGAGCTTTTCCGGAAGTGAGGTTGGGCAAAAGATTGAGTCCTGGAAACTCGTGAGGTGCTTCGGCTTTAGCAGCGGCAAGAATTGTGGGGACGATGTCGATGGAGGAACACAACTCCGGTCGGTCGGCGGAGGGAATGGTGCCGGGCCAACGGAAAAAGATGGGTGTACGCGTGCCACCTTCGTAGGGACTGCGTTTGGATCGGGGACCGTAACTACCTTTTTCGGTTTGGATCCAACCGTTGTCGGTGACGTAGATGAAGAGAGTGTCCTCTTTGATGCCGGAGTCGTCGACGTGTTTCACCAATGCACCGCAGGTTTCGTCGAACCATTCGCACATGGCGTAGTACTTGGCAATCCGATCCTGAATACCTTTCGCCAGATACTTGTCGTGAAGACGCTTGGGCGGGTTGTGGGGAGTGTGGGGAAGGAAGGGGGCGTACCAGACAAAGAAAGGCTTTTCGGCCTTCACGGAGCGGTCGATAAAGTCAAAGACGGGTTCCATTCCATTGCGTCCAATCCTGAGCCCATCGTCCCCATGACGACCACCAGGTTCCGGATAACCCCGGGTCATGCCTTCAGTGAAACCGCCGCGTTGGTAGGAACCTTCCCAATACTTGCCGCTTTGGTGGCTTACGTAACCTTGTTTGGCCAACCATTTAGGAAGAGTGCCAATGCGGTCGATGTTAGAAATGAGGATTTCCTTGGCCGTCTTGCCAGCTTTAGCGGCATGGGCTTTGTTCGCTGGAGTGCCAGCCGGATCATTCCCGGTGATCTTATTCTGGTGAGAATAGAGGCCGGTCAACAAGGTTGCCAGAGATGGGCGGCATAAGGCTGTCGGCACATACCCTCGACGAAAGAGTGCACTTTCAGCAGCAAGCTTGTCGAGGTGAGGCGTCTCGATATGAGGATGCCCCATGAAGCTATAGTCCGAGTATGACTGGTCATCGGAAAGGATGAGGACGATGTTGGGAGCTTTGGCAGCAGTTATCGTTTGAAAGGCCAGCAAGAGACCGATGATGGCGTTGAGGAGGTTGCGTTTGATCATAGTTGATAGGCTTTGGCCTTGTTATAGAGTTGGGTCTTTAGACGATCAGATTGGAAACACTGGTATACCTTCCAGGGTTTTGGAAGTGAGAAAACCTGGAATGAGTCAACATTCTAGCAATACACTGCCTGTCCCTTTCGAATTTTACGTTTGAATGGAAAAATTTTTACAGAAAGGTACGATTCGCTGCCTCATTCAATTTCAATATGTGAAGGTCTACCTCCCAAAGCACCATCTTCGCAGGTGAACCGACTTCCCTACCAACCAGTCTCTCACTGCTTCGACATTCTCGAACTCAGGGATCCATTGAAGATCAGGGGGAAGATCTGTGGTAAATTCACAGCGTAGGCGAATGGGGTGAGCTCCGGATTCAATTGCAGCGTGTTGGTTGTAGATTCGATCATCAACGAAGATGGTTTCCTGGGGATTGAGTTGATACTTTTGGAAGCACTCGTTGAGTCGGTCAATCTTAGCGGTGTCGTGCATGAACTCGCCGTGCTATACGCATTCGATGGTAAGGAAGTCGGTAACAGGGGCGAGAATATCATTGAGATAGGCTTTCCTGACTGTTAGCCTCAGCGGGAAAGAGTACCCTTATCTTTAGTAAAACCAATGCATCATTTCCCAACTGCGCTCATCCTGATAACCGCCTTACTGCTCGCCGGTTGCTTTGAGAGATCCCCGGATCTCGAGTCCCCCAAAATCTACAATTCGGAACAGATCACCTTCCAATACCCAGGGAACTGGAAAGTCTCGATGGATAGTGGAATCGGCCACCTGACTCTGGAAACGCCGGGAGATGCCATCGTCATTGTCCAAACCCATCCCGCAGAGCCACAACTCGAATTGGAAAAATTGGCCAAAGCCTTCTCAGAAGAATTTCTCAAGGAAACCCCAATAGGAGAAATGAAAGTCGATTCCTTTACCGAACAGGAGAACGAATTGGGCTACCAAAGATTCCTCGAAAAGTTCAGCATTTCTCTACTGGGAGAAAGCATTGACCACCATCGCATATACGCCGGAAAAGAGACCGAACTCCACGACCTCTTCCTTATCTTCCAATCTCCGTCGGAAGATTTCGAGAAAACCAAGCCGGGGTTTGATTTGATTCTGAAAACCCTGTAACCCGCTGCCGAATGAAGCCCCCCTGGGAACGCTGAGCCCCAGCTCGGCGAGTATGAGGTAAGGACGGCATTTCGCAACAAAGCCCAAGGTTGAACACAACGTGGCCTACCTTGGGTATAAGAATACCAAATCAACAACCCTGAAAGTGGTTGCGGAATGTTGCCTTTTCACAATTACGCAAACCCTGTAGGTTTGACCCAAGTGTACATCAGATTCCTCGGGTAGCCTGCGGCAACCCAAGGCTTTGTTACGTAATGCCGTTGGCATATT
>CAYSOI010000630.1:0-1114 GCA_964432425.1 uncultured Opitutales bacterium
ACCCAGATCGACATCGAAGTCTCCTTCATCGACCGCGAAGGCATGTACGCCCTCATGGAAGGCCTCATGAAACGCATCTGGAAAGACGTCCTCGACATCGATATCCCCACCCCCTTCCCCCGCATGTCCTTCCACGAAGCCATGAACGACTACGGCGTCGACAAACCCGACACCCGCTTCGACCTAAAAATCCAGGACTTCTCTGAAACCTTTGCATCCTCTGACTTCAAAGTCTTCTCCGGCACAGTCGCCAACGGAGGCGTCGTCAAAGCCTTCAACGCCAAAGGCCTCGCCGATCTCACACAAGGTGAAATGAAAGGCCTCGAAGAAACCGCCAAATCCCTCGGAGCCAAAGGCCTCGCCTTCATCAAATCCGAAAATGGAGAATGGAAATCACCCATCCTCAAATTCTTCTCTGAAGAAGAAAAAGCCGCCCTCAAAGAACGCCTCGAAGTCGAAGAAGGCGACATCGTCTTCTTCGCCGCTGCCGAATGGGAACGTGCCTGTGCTATCCTGGGCCGCATCCGCCTCGAAGCCGCACAACTCCTCGTCAAACGAGAAAAACTCACCATCTCCGACGACCAGTACAATTTCCACTGGGTCATCGAATTCCCCCTCATGCTCTATGATGAGGAAAAAGGCGAATTCGCCGCAGCTCACCACCCCTTCACCTCCCCCGTCCCGGAAGACATCGAGCTCCTCGACTCCGACCCCAAAGCCGTCCGCGGACAGCACTACGACCTTGTCCTCAACGGCGTCGAACTAGGCGGAGGCTCCATCCGGATTCACCAAACCGATCTCCAGGAAAAAGTCTTCAAAGACGTCCTCAAAATCCCCGAAGACATCGTCGAATCACGCTTCGGCTACATGCTCGAAGCTTTCAAATACGGTGCCCCTCCCCACGGAGGCATCGCCTTCGGCTTCGACCGCCTCGTCGGCATTCTTTCCAAGAAACCAAGCATCCGCGACGTCATCGCCTTCCCCAAAACCCAAAAGGGCCAGGACCTCATGTCCCACTCCCCCGGAGAAGCCACCGACCGCCAACTCCGCGACCTCCACATCGCGAGGATGGTCAAGAAGGACAAGTAGTTTCTTTCACTCGCCACTCGCAGTT
>CAYSOI010000630.1:1214-2748 GCA_964432425.1 uncultured Opitutales bacterium
GGCACACTATTGGTCGTTGCTCACACATCGACCATGGCAAAAGTAAAAAAATCGACAAAAGTCCCCTCTGCACTTGAAGCAAAATACCAATCCATTGTCCAATTGACGGATGCCTTTGCCAGAGAGAAGCTGAATGAAGAATATGGAGAGTTGATTCAATATGCGACCGCAGCAATGTGCCGCAAACGGCCACCTCCTGTAGCCAGAGGAAAAGAGGCCGGTTGGGCATGTGGGATTGCTCACGCGATAGGAACGGTCAACTTCCTCTTCGACCCGAAGCAGAATCCCCATGTCACACTGGGCGAACTTTGCGAATGGTTTGGTGTCAGTAAAGGCACCTTGCATGCGAAGTCCAAAACAGTGCAGGAGGCGTTGGGGACATACCAGCTTGACCCAGATTGGAGCTTAGCCTCTCTGATTGAAAAGAACCCGCTGGTCTGGTTGATCGAGGTCAATGGGTTCCAGATAGACGTACGGAATGCACCCAGGGCGATTCAGGAAGAAGCATTCCGGCGGGGCTTGATCCCATACATACCGGGAGAAGGGTTACCTCATAAGGAAGACAACCAGCAGGCAACGGTGGAAACCACCCCTCCCCAGGCAGAGACTTTGTATACAATAGAAGTCCATCTTTTTTCCGGTCCAATGACTAAGGGGTTTGCAGACAAAAACCCGGAAGTGGCACGTTTCATTGAGATTCGTGGTGACCAAACTTTGCAGGACCTGCATAATGCCATCTTTGATGCCTTTGACCGTGAGGATCCACATCTTTACGAATTCCAGGTGGGCGGAAAGGGTCCGAACGATCTGGATGCGAAAAGGTTTGGCCCCCCTGAAGATGTGGACACCGGAGACGCGTCCCAAACCACCTTGTCATCCTTGGGCCTTTCCATGGGGGAAGCCTTCGGGTATTTGTTCGACTTCGGAGATGAATGGTGGCATGCGGTGGGCGTCGCCAGTATCGACCAGCCAATTGCCAGGAATAATTACCCGAAATTGGTGGAGCGGATCGGAGCAAGCCCCCCGCAATACCCGGAGATGGAGCCCGAACCTGTTAACACAATGGAACCGCCTTCGCCCAGCAAAACAGGAAAGTTTATCACCGTCGAACTCGGATGGCCGCAGTTGTATCTTCAAGAAGCGGAGGACAAGGACATCCAATGGCGGAGGGTCATGGAGATCGACGAGGGCTCGACCTTGGAAGAGCTGCACGCATGTATCCAGAATGCCATTGGCTTCGACAATGATCACCTCTATGGATTCTATGTAGCCAATTCACCTAGATCCCAGAACAAGCATTGGTATGACGACCGGAACGATGCCTTGGGCATGCCGGTCATTGATTTATTTCCCCTGCCGTCTGGAAAAAAGTTGTTTTACCTTTTTGATTTCGGGGATAACTGGCTATTCCAATTAGCCAAATCCAGACACAAGCCCAAACCCATGAAAAAGGGGGTCGAATATCCCAGGGTATCGGAAGCCTACGGCCCCAACCCAAACCAGTATCCAGAACAAGAGGAGTTTGATTTTTAAG
>CAYSOI010000631.1:0-2746 GCA_964432425.1 uncultured Opitutales bacterium
CGACGAGTTGATCAATGGAAACGGTGTTCTGGTAGGCATTGGCGTCAACGGGTCCAGCGGTAAGAAAGACGTCGGAGACACCGTGTCCTGCCATGCGTCGGCCAGCAGGGTGGGAAAGTCCGGAAAGGAAGGAGATATCTTTGCGATGTGGCTCCAGGGATTCAGTGGATTTGTTGAGCTGAAAGTCTTTGCCTTCACCTTTGGGGAACCAATGCCAGTCGGCATGTTCAGGGTCGTTTTCAGGAGGAAGGGTCACGCCGTTGGGAAAGAAGAAACAGGCAAGGCGTTTAGGAGCAGGGGTGCTGGACTGTGTTGGGTTGTTGGAGCCCATGGCTTCGAGAAATGGAAGGCCAAGAGAAATGCCACCAACTCCGCGGAGGACTTGACGTCGGGAAAGGTGCCAGGATTTTTTCGTGCTCATGATTGGGTAGAGATTGGAAGTTAGAAATTAAAGGGAGAGTGGCAGATTACTTGGTGAGAAAGGCAGGGCTCGTGACAATTCCTTTGATGAGACTACTGGGGCGGAAGTCGTTGGCAACCCATTGTTTTGTGAGGTTTTGGATGAGTTCATCATCTGAAAATTCAAGCTGTCGACCGAGGGCGTAACCGGTGATACGGCGAACGAGGCCGTTAGCGAAATCATGGGACTTTTTGGAAAGGATGTGAGTTTGGAGGCCTCTGAGGCCGTCGACTTCGGTTCCACCTGGCAAGATGGTCGTTGCATCGTAGCTGGCTTTTTTGATCCGACCTGTGGCGTCGTAGGCTTCGAAGGCGATGCCCCATGGGTCAATCTTGTTGTGGCATCGAGCACAGGAGGGAGTTTCGCGGTGGAGAGCGATTTGTTCCTTCAGAGTGAGTTTGGAGTTGTCTTCCTTTTCCAAAGGTGGAGCACCGGGAGGGGGAGGTGGTGGTGGATCGGCGAAGAGGCGTTTGCGGAGCCAGACTCCCCGGTAAATGGGGTTGGATTCTGTGCCATCGCTGCCCATAAGGTGAATGCTTCCCTGAGCCAGGACTCCGCCTCGGCCAGTTCCTTTCTCAAACTTGACTGGCCGAAGGTGGGAACCGTGAACTCCATCCAGACCGTAATGGTCTGCCAGAGTGTTGTTGAGCATGGCGAATTCGGATTGGACAAAGTTGAGAGCCGAGAGGTCCTGCGTGAAGATGTGTTCGGAAAAGGTGAGGGTTTCTTCTTTCAAGGCTTCCCGAATCTGATCGGAGAACTTGGGGTAGACCCTGGGATTGATCGCTACATTTTCCAGGGAGGGTAAGCCGAGCCACTGGTGACTGAAGTGCCGGGCAAAGCGGCGGAATTTTGGATCCTGACGCATGCTTTGCACTTGGTTATTGAGAACATTGGGCTTCAGGAGGTCGCCAGAGGAGGCGAGGTCAAGGAGTTCATCATCGGGCATGCTTGCCCAAAGGAAATAGGAGAGGCGGGTGGCCAGTTCGTAGCTATCGAGCTTACGGACTTTTTCTTCTTTGGGTGCAGGCTCTACGAGGTATAGGAATTTGGGAGAAACGAGAAGGGAGGCTATGGTTTTTCGCATGGCGTCTCGGAAGTCACCGGTGATTTTGTGGAATTCCTGGAAAGTAGCGACGCTGTTATCCAGTTCTTCGGGTTGGACATCTCTGCGAAATGCCCGACGCATGAAGGAGGAAAGCACCTGACGGGCATGAAAGGCGTCTTCTACGTTTGCAGGTTTGGGAGGTAAGAGTTTTTTGGCGGTTTCACTGGGATAGCCATCATGCAGTGGACCTTCGAGTTCTATCGAATGAAGATGAATTAAAGGTTCATCAATTTCGGAAACGGGGATCAACTGGGTGTACTTTTGCTGAGGTTCAGCTGTGTTCCAGACATAGGTAGAAAGATGCGTTACATCATGGCTGCCGCTGCCGTTGTAGTAGCCATCTTTTTTGCCGAGTGGGAAGTCCTCAATGTTGCCGGTGAATTCGATGATGTGCTCCCCTTTTGCAGGATCGACCATTTTTCGGCCCATGATTTTCTTGGGATCGTAGTCTCCGGAAGCCCGGTGACCAACATGGATGGTAAGTTCAGGCATGCGATCATCGGAAGAAGCCGTGCCTTTGACTTTTACACGGATGGCGAAACGGCCGGAAAATGGCCTCTCATTGAAAGTGGTTTTACGAGGTAGATCGGCCTTGAAGTGAGAGAGTTTAAAGCCGGGTGTGGGGGCAAGGATGCGAGGGTCGGTCCTGGGCAGTTTGAGTTTGGGAGGGGCTTTCTCTCCTTTTTTGACTTTTTTCCTTTTGGGTAAACCGATCTCCCTTTGTCCGCGGATCTTTGCAGGCTGGAATTTGTCGACGGTTTGTTTGTAGATTTTTTCCGGTGGATTCGGGAGAGCTTCATCCATCGCCATGAGGGCGACTTCCATGTAACCTTGCATCAGGACCGGCGACATGCCGAGGTTTTTGGCGTTGGTCATCAGGCCGTCTTCTCCAGAGAGGTCTCCCGGAATGTGGGGAGTGTAGTCGAGAGCGATCCCGAGTAGATCCTGGAGGGTGTATTGATACTCGTACCGGCTCATTCGGCGCATCATCTGGCGGCCACCGGTGCTTTGGCGTTTGGCGGCAGCTTGCTTGAGTCCGGATTCCAGCCAAGTGGTGAAGGTATGGAGTTCCTGTTCAGTGAGTTGGGTTTCGTCCTCAGGAGGCATTTCGCCTTCATTCAACTGATCCAGCACTTCATGCCAGTACCCAGCACTCTGTCCTTCGACAATATTGGCAT
>CAYSOI010000632.1:0-2742 GCA_964432425.1 uncultured Opitutales bacterium
CGGAAAGGCGGTTTCCTAACCGCCTAAAGAATGGGCGGTTAGGAAACCGCCCCTCCGGGTAGCTGAAAAAGTTTCAGAAATTTATTATCCGGGTTACGATAAACCAAGATTCTCTCCGAAAGGTTTCTTAAACTTTGTTGAATCCAAATTCCTGTTTCCACCGTTATGGGTTGGGTGATGGAAAGAGAACTCATGGAACAAGGCGAGAAGGCATGAAAATATTACTGACGGGAGCGACTGGATACATTGGCAAAAGGATTTTGCCGAAGTTGCTGGAGATGGGGCACCATGTGGTTTGTGGGGTCCGGGATGTGGAACGCTTTGCGGTTCCGAAATCTTTGGAAAACAAAATTGAGGTGATCAAACTGGACCTTCTCAGCAAGGAGACACTGGAGAACATACCGGATGACATTGATGGGGCTTACTATCTGGTGCATTCCATGTCTTCGGCCAAAGATTATCAGGAATTGGAAAGAGTTTCTGCGGAAAACTTCCGGATGAGGTTGAATCAAACGAAGGCTCAACATGTGGTCTACCTTGGCGGGATCATCAATGAACAGAATTTGTCCGATCATTTGGCCTCCAGAAAGCAGGTGGAAATCGAGTTAGGGCGTGGCAAATATCATTTTACCAGTCTACGGGCTGGGGTCATCATTGGCTCTGGAAGTGGCTCGTTTGAAATCATTCGGGATCTGGTGGAAAAGCTCCCTGTCATGATCGCTCCCAAATGGTTGAAGACCAGATGTCAGCCCATTGCCATTTCTGACGTCATTCTGGTGTTGAGCCAAACGCTTTTTCACGAAGAAACCTACGACAGGAATTTTGACATTGGAGGCCCGGATATTCTTACCTACAAGGAGATGCTTCTGGGATTTGCCACGGTAAGAAATCTTCGCAGAACAATCCTGACTGTGCCGGTCATGACGCCCAGGTTGTCCTCCTACTGGCTCTACTTCGTCACCTCGACTTCCTACACCCTGGCAGTGGCCCTGGTCAAAAGCATGAAGGTGGAGGTGGTGTGCAGAGACAACGAATTGATGGAGTTGTTGGGCATTCAACCCTTGGGCTACCAGGAATCCATCAGGAGGGCTTTCAAGCAGATTGAAAACAACTCGGTGGTTTCCAGTTGGAAAGATGCCCATGTCAGCAGTGGGTTGGACATCGAGATTTCAGACTTCATCCAGGTTCCGAAGTTTGGTTGTTATCAAGACATACGGAAAAAGGGAGTGACCAATCGCTCAAAGTGCGTTTCCCGCATCTGGGACATTGGGGGGACCCGTGGCTGGTATCATGCAAACTGGCTATGGGAGCTTCGTGGGTTTATCGACAAATTGTTTGGCGGTGTGGGGTTGCGAAGAGGCCGAACCAATGAAGCCATGATCAAAGTGGGGGATGCCCTGGATTTCTGGAGAGTGCTCTATGCCAACAAAGAGGAAGGCAGACTACTTTTGTTTGCCGAGATGAAGTTGCCGGGGGAAGCCTGGCTGGAGTTCAAGATTGAGAATGATGCATTGATTCAGACCGCCACGTTTCGCCCCCTTGGTTTGATGGGCAGACTCTATTGGCTGATGGTGCTGCCATGGCACGAAGTCATTTTCAAAGGGTTGGTTAACAAGCTCACAAAATGAAGTTCATCTCTCGATATTGTTTCCTCTACACCCAACCTTTCTACGATGAACACAACCGTTAAGAACTTAACCACCCAACTCCTCAACCACGACATCTACAACCAAATCCGAACCCTTCGTGAACTCAGAGTGTTCATGAAGGCTCATGTATTTGCGGTATGGGATTTCATGAGCTTGCTCAAGAGCCTACAAGCTCATCTCACCACGACCTCGCTCCCATGGGTTCCAAAAGAAGACT
This sequence comes from uncultured Opitutales bacterium, assembly GCA_964432425.1. Taxonomy (GTDB): domain Bacteria; phylum Verrucomicrobiota; class Verrucomicrobiia; order Opitutales; family JABJCN01; genus JAYPDO01. The sequence continues at coordinate 1,867 of CAYSOI010000632.1, forward strand.
GTGCTACAGTGAGACTGATCAATGAAATTGTGTTATGCGAAGAGAGTGATCTCAACATAGATGGACAAGCCGCCAGTCATTTGGAGATGTACCTCGAAGCTATGGAAGAAATCGGGGCTAACACAGAGCCGTTCATGTCGTTCCTAAGTGGTCTCACCCACAGTAATCTGGAACACAAATTGAAGCTTGCACAGGTTCCCGATTATGTGAGCGATTTTGTGACACAAAATATCCATCTCTCTCTTCACGGAAAAGTGGAGGAAGTGGCTAGCAATTTTCTTTACGGTCGGGAAGACTCGATTCCTCAAATGTTCACGAAATTATTGGCTCAAATGGGAGTGGCTCAATCGGACGCTCCCAGAATGCACCATTACCTCAAAAGACACATTGAGGTGGATGCAGATGAACACGGCCCCGCGGCGACCAAGCTTCTGGAGAAACTCATTGCAAAAAACCTATTGGCAAAGAGGAGAGCCGAAAGAGCCGCAGAGTACGCAATTGCCGCGAGGATTGCCTTTTGGGATGGATTGCTGGACGACATTCAGAAATCAAGGGCTCGAATCGAGGTTACTGGAAGTGGCTAGAAATTAAGCAATTATGGTTCAAACCCAGACTCAAATGTTCTCTGGAATCGTTTTTCCCATATTGATGCGTGGCTCCACCTGATAACCACATTTCTGATAGAATTGGAGCACCTCCTGATTGGATTCCAGGGTTTGGAGATTGATCTTGTGACAGCCGAGTTTGATCAGGGCTTGTTCAGCTTGTTGGACGAGATGAGTGCCAGTCCCCTGCTTTAGAAAGTCTGGGGAAACGGCCAAGGAATAGAGCCAACCTCGGTGTCCATCGTAGCCCGCCATAATGGTGCCAACAATG
>CAYSOI010000633.1:0-2734 GCA_964432425.1 uncultured Opitutales bacterium
AGATCAATTCTCCAAAGTCATCCGCAGACAGCGGGAAGGTGAATAAGACAGAAAGAGAGAGCAATGTGATGAGTTTCATGATTTGTTCTCAATAGACTGATTCCCCAAATAGGAAAGAGATTTGTTTGAAAAGTTAATCGTGCGAAGCACTTTGGACTGCGGCAGCCTGCTGCCGCTTTCTTCAAGTTAGCCTGCTGACTTGATTCCCACATCCTTCAAGCCCTATGAAGTTTCCCATAATTTCCCAGGTAAACTCAGTTGGTTTCCCCTATTCTGACACAAACCAACAACTTTTCGCACCATGAACCTTTCCACCCCAACCCGTCGCCAATTTCTCAAAGCTACCGGAGTTTCTATTGCTCTGCCTGCTCTGGAAACCTTTGCCGCTTCTGCTCCCGCTTCAACAGCAAAAGCCAAGAGCATCGTCTGCATTGGGACTTACCTTGGTTTTTACCAGAACGCCTTTTTCCCGGAACAGGCGGGGAAGGACTACGAAGCCCCAACTTTGTTGAAACCGATTCAAGAACATCGCGAAGACTTCACTGTCTTCTCAGGGTTGGATCACCGGGCTCCCAATGGTCACGGAGCATGGAACAACTTCCTCTGCGGAAAGAGTCCCGGCAAGTATTCTCTCGACCAACAGATCGCCGACAAAATAGGTCAGGAGTCTCGTTTCCCTTCCATCGAACTCAGTGCAGGAAAGGCCAGTCGTACCATGAGTCACACTCGCCAAGGTGTCGCCTTGCCAATGATTCAACGCCCGTCCGTGCTCTACAAAAAGCTCTTTGCCTCACCGGAAGATCGTGAGCGTAATGAATACTTGTTGCGTTCGGGGCACAGTGCACTGGACGTGGTCCTCGAAGACGCCAAGCGTCTCCAGAACAAAGTTTCTTCTGCTGACAAAGCCAAGTTGGGGGAGTATTTTGAATCCCTTCGCACCGTTGAAAAACGCATGACCCGTCAGATCAAGGGCATCAATGATCCTGTTCCCGGCACAGACTATAAACTCCCCAACTACGATCCTGTCGCCCCCACTCTACAACTCGAAGCTGAGAACCTGATGTACGACTTGATGGCTCTCGCCATCCAAACCGAATCCTCCAAGGTGTTGAGCCTCTTTATCGGCGGATTGGGCCAAGTCTTTACCATCAATGGCGAAACCTTGAAAGCTGGCTACCACGCCCTTTCTCACCACGGCAATGACCCCGACGCCATCGCGGATCTCATCAAAGTCGAAACCGAGCACATGCGTTGCTTCAATGGTTTCCTCAAACACTTGAAAACCAAGACCGATGCCGAAGGCAACCCCCTCCTCGATAGCACCATTGTCCTCCTTGGCTCAGGAATGGGCGACGCCAGTCGACACGCCAACAGCAACCTCCCGACCCTTGTCGCCGGCGGCGGCTTCCAACATGGCCAACACCTCGCCATCGACAAAAAAGCCAAAGACGCCCCACTCCTGGGAGACCTCTACATCACTCTCATGCAACAACTCGGACTGGAGACCAACAACTTCTCCAACGCCAGCCGAAACCTCAATCATCTCTTTAGCTAAACACCCATCGAGCCTGATCGTTGTTGATCTTAAGGATGGATTTGTGACCATTCTTAAGAATTCGTTTCTATTCGTGTTAAATCAGAAATTGGTCGTTTGCCTCTATATTCATGAAGCTCCAATCTTTTATCCTTATTAGCGTTCTGTCAGCGTTTATCAGCGGTTTCCTCCATTCCAAACCCATTCCTGAGAATATCCAGCATCTTCTTGGCAACTACTGCCTCGATTGCCATGACGAGTATACGGAGAAGGGTGAAATTCTGCTCGAATACGACCAAATTAACTGGAAAGCCAAGGACAACTTATTCCTCTGGGAACGGGTGTTGAATGCACTCGAGTCCGGCGAAATGCCTCCAAAGAAGAAACCCCAGCCTTCTGCCAAAGAGAGGAAAGCTCTCATTGCCTGGATCGACAAGGAGCTGAAGGAAAACACAACCATTGGAGGCACCTTGGCCAGACGTCTCAATCAGGCCGAGTACAAAGCCACCATTGAAAGCCTTTTCGGGCTCAAGAATTTCAAATTGCCGCAGGGTTTTCCTGTGGACCGTGAGCACCATGGGTTTGATAATCTAGGCGAAGGTCTGGTGCTTTCTCCACCTCTGATGGAAGCCTATTCAGAAACCGCCAAACTGGTGGCCGACGAAATCTTTGCCCCCAAACGCAAAGCTCCCAAACCCTCCAAAAGCATGGCCGGTCCCAAGGATCTGGTCATCAGCTACTCTTCCTCCAAGATTATCGATGGAGCCATGAGGCTGGGCATGAATTGCAAACCCATCATGCGGAGCTGTACCTGGCCGAGTCGAATTGAGATCCAGACTTCAGGAGAGTATACGATCAAGGTCCAGCTTTCCACATTTCGGCCTAAAGAAGGTGCGGATTCCATGATTGCGAAGATTCTGGCCCGAGATGTGGCCAGTTCCGATGGAGTTGCTCACTCTTCACTTCGAGTTTTGAAAGAGTTGGAAGTGACCAGCGAGTCGCCGGAAACCTTTGAATTTAATGAGAAGCTCTATGAGGGCCAAACCGTGGTCTTCCACTGGGCCAATGCTTCACTTCGAAGTGATCGTGACGGGAAGGAAGACTTGAAGGCGTTCTTCGTGAAGAAGAATAAAGAAAATCCCAGATACCTCGCTGCCTGGGAGGCCATGACCAGCAAGGCAAAAGGGCAGGGCTTTCGGG
>CAYSOI010000634.1:0-2720 GCA_964432425.1 uncultured Opitutales bacterium
AGGGCGAAACCAGGAGGATCAATCTTGGCGTGGCAACCAGCACATTTGGGGTCTTCACTGTGTTTATCCAGCAGCTCCCTAATGGTGGCCGCACCCCGGATGTCGGGCTCCACGGCTGGCACTCCCGGCGGAGGAGGGGGTGGATGGTCGCCCAACAAGCGTTCCATTACGTAGATTCCCCGCAAGACAGGTGAAGTAACGGTGCCATTGGCGGTCACCTTGAGCACAGACGCCTGAGTCAGGATGCCTCCATAGGGGCTTTGGGGAGGAAGTGGGGTACGTTTGAAATTCGGGCCTTGCAAACCCTCAATGCCGTAGTGCCTGGCCAACCGTTCGTCGAGAAAGGTGTAGTCAGCATCAATGACCTGTGCAGCTGGCCGGTTGTTGACGACGAGGTCGGCAAAAAAGAGCTGGGATTCCTTGACCATCGAATTCACCAGCCACCAGTCGCCAGCGTACTCCGGATAGAGTTCCCGGTCAGGATCGGTATCGTTGATCTCGTCCAGCTTGAGCCAGGCGTTGAGAAATTCCTGCACAAAACGGTCGAACTCCGGCTTGTTGATCAATCGGTCGACCTGCTGTTTGAGGTTTTTGGCTTCCCGGAGCTTTCCAGTGCGTGCCAAGTTGCGTAGCGTTTCATCCGGCAGTGATTCATTGAGGAATAATGAGAGTCTCTCGGCCAGGGCGAATCCATCCAGTTCACCGGGTTGGCTACATTGGAAGAGAAATTCAGGCGAAGCCAGAACTGCTGAGTAAGTTGCGATCATCGCTTCAGTGAAATCGATTTCTTCCAGTAGCCCTTTGGCATATTGAAAGAATCGGTCGAATTCCTTCTCCGTAACAGGTCTTCGATAAGCCCGCTCCAGAAAGTCGGCAAGCAACTTGGCGGCATCTTTGAGAGGTTGCTCGGATACGGCCGCGACATGTTTGGTTTTCCTCTCGAGAGGCAGATCTCCAAACAACGCCCTGTAGGACGCAGGTGGCCATTGCTCGATAAATGGACCTTCCACCTCCAGCCAATGGAAGGCGACACCAGGATACCCATCGTCTGTTTTTTGAATGGTATGCGGCATTGCTGGCACCATGGGTGAGGGCAAACGCATGCAGTCGAGTTTCACCATAGCACCCTTTTCCATGAAGGCATCCAGCTCGAAGACTTCGGGTGCACCCGGTGGAGCTTCGAAGGTACCGATGGGTAGCATATTCTGGGTATTGGGTTCATCCAGGGTCGAAGAGTAGACCTTCACAGGTTCACTGCGTTTGCCCGGAAAAATGCGGTCGTTTACAGGAGTGGGAAAACGCCGTGAGGCATCGAGGACGAGATTCGGATAAAAGCGAGGCTTCTTGTCGCCTTCCCAGTCGACGTAGTCGGTTTGCCGAATCACGGATCTTGCTTTCAGCCGGATGCGGTAGTTCCCCCGTACAGGGGCTTTGAACTTCTCAAACCCGTAATAAAAAGGCGTGTACGCCCCTCGAAAAATGGCAGTGGAAGCTTCCGCGAGGTAATCTGAATCGCTGCCCTTCTTTCCCAAGTCATCAACGTGTATGAACTGAACGGCATCGGCGATTATGTATCCTTCGACATCCTTGTCGGACAGGAAAACCTCCGCTGTGACTGGACCCAGTTTCTGGTCAACGATGCTTGGCTCAAAACTGAAACGTCCTAACGGAAACCATAGATTGTCAATCGGCGGATTGACTCCCTGGTCGATAATAAGATGAGTCTCGCCCTTTGCATGGCGAATGACATAGGGGGCAGTCTTGGTCAGACCATTGCCTCCTCCGAAACTAACCCTGACTTCGTAGGTTCCTGGTTTCGGCAAAACGGCCTTCCATGTTATCGAGTGTGGCCCCTTGTCCTTTGCCGTCGCCAAGTAATGACTTCCCAAGTGGTTGGAGCGACGGGTGGATTTGTTCCATGGCCCTGTGTGCTTCGCATCGTTGTCGTCGACAATGATTCCAATCGGTTGCTTCTGATTCTCTCGGTCAAGCCCACGTTTGACAAAAGAATTCCTGTAGTTGATCTGCAAACCATCCAGAGCCAGCGAAAATCGAGTCCAAGCACCATTGCCCGATCCAGCCCACATTCTCCCCTGCTCCCGAGCATAGAAACGCTGGGAAGTCGACCCGGGCTTCTTTTCAGGAAAATCAAGTGCACGGCGAAGAGCAAACTCGGCTACGTCGAGGTAGGCATCGACTTGCACATGCGAAACATCGAGGGCCGCACCCACCTTGGCAAAGCCATGGACTTCGCCATCCAGAGGCAATTCATCTGCGATCTTGAGGTAAGGATCGTGGAGTAGGTCGCGAAGGATATTCTGATATTCAAAGCGGTTGATCCTTCGCGAAACAGCCCGGCCATTCTGGGCGTAAGCGGTCTCCCTTGCTCCAAGGATTCGTCGGCCTAAATCCTTTGTCATTTTTTCCCGGTCTGAGTCGTTTAACCGGCTTTTCTTTTTCGGCGGCATCTCCCCGGACTTCACCTGGTCGTAGATTTTTACCCAGATACTTTCGTTATGAGCATCACTTGGATTCCATTCCAGAGCCAGAAGATCCAAGCCACCTTTCGTCAGCTCATCATCATGGCAATCAATGCAATGCTTTTCAAAGAAGGGCTCAAGTTTCCCGGGCAATTCGGCAGAGAGCCCTTGGAGGAAAAGGCTTTGCAGTCCTAAAACAAGGATCCCCGCAAGCCGGGGAAAGCGAAGAGATTTCATCAA
>CAYSOI010000635.1:0-2718 GCA_964432425.1 uncultured Opitutales bacterium
GCTTTGGGGGGAATTTACAAAATTGATGACTACGGTTGTGCCGTTTTTTTCACCCAAGCTCCTCCTTTTTCCTGAATCCAGGTTCCAGGCTTGGCTTGTTTTCGGATTTTGGCAGCACGGGAAGTGGCAACCTGGGGCACAGGGATATCAAATTTTTTCGCCATGTACTCATAGATCGTTCGGCGATCCTTGTTCTCCAAATGCACCGTCTTGGTTTTTTCTTCGGAGAGTTCTCCACGAATGGCCAACAGACCATTGCGGGCTTCCCCAATTTTGCCCTCAACTTTCAAGGCAACAATGGTCGGCAGACGCTCTTTCATACGAGCTTGAACCGCTTTGGTATCAACCGGTCCGTCTTGTGCATGGGTGAAGGCAGGGAGGAGCAAGCCTCCCATCAACAAAAGAAATAGGGAGTGGAGTTTGTTATTCATTGTTTTATAATAAAGTGGTGCTATTCAGATTCCGGTTCTGGCTCTGTTCGAAGATCTTCTTCCATGGTTTCCGACATGTCATCAAGGTCTCCGAAAAAGTCATCCAGTTCCCGGTCCAGCTTCACATTCACATCCATCGTGATGTGCACGGTATGTTCGGTCTTAATTGTGTTACAACCACTCCCCAGCACCAACATTGAAATCGTCAAAATTAGAAATCTCATAATAAAACACTAGTCCTCCATTCTTGTTCAAATAGCAACGGTAAAAAATCAAGGCTCGCCATGATACTCTATTTATATCATATAGAGCACCGATTTGAGACCGATTCCACCAAGAGAGATCCACCGCAAGCTCCTGCACGGCATCGCCATCGCCCTGCCAGTTGGCATATTTTATGGGCCAGGATTCTTCAACGTTCAACAAAGCATGGCCTGCTACATTATCGGCGGGATCTTCCTCTTCACATTACTACTGGAGGGGTATCGCCTGCACAATCGCCAGGGCAAACGGCTCTTTCATCAAGTTTTTGGAGCGATGTTGCGTAAGGAAGAAAACGGGAAGTTGACCGGTGCTACTTGGGTGTTGGCCGGCTCCGTACTTTGCAGTCTCCTTGCATTGATCAGTCCCTCCGCCGCGGCAGCCGCCTTCTGGGGGCTCACTCTTTTTATTCTGGGTGATGCCGCAGCGGCTTTGTTTGGAAAAGCTTTTGGCCGTACCCGTATCGGACGCAAAACTCTGGAAGGTGCCTTGGGGTGCTATGTGCTGTGTGTTCTGATCTCGATTCTGGTTATGCCGCAGTTACCCAAATTCCTGGCAACCTGGGGAGGACAACTGACGATTTGGCAAATTCTGCTCATCTCGGCTGTGATCACTGTCCTGGAGTTTTTCCCTATACGACTGGGTAGGCTCACTATTAACGACAATCTCTATGTTCCCGCCGCCGCAACCATTGCCGCGATGCTCATTCGCTAGGAACAAGACCCTCTCTTTTCCGAACAGCCATGCAAATCATTCTACGTATATTCGTGTGTTTGGGCATACTCAGCTCGGTGTTAACCGCCAAAGAGAAGCTCAATGTACTTCTCCTCTGTATCGACGACCTTCGCCCTGAACTCAAATCCTTCGGCGTTGACTACATACATTCGCCCAACATTGACAAATTGGCGGCTCGGGGGCGGCCCTTCTTTCGGCACTATGTGCAAGCCCCGACCTGCGGTGCTTCCCGCTACACACTTTTGACCGGTACCTACGGCAGCTATGGCAACGGGGCATTATTCGCCCGTGGCAAGAATATCCAACACCCAAGTCTGCCCGGATATTTTCGCAAGAACGGCTACACCACCGTCTCAGTTGGAAAAGTTTCCCACCATCCCGGAGGACGAGGCGGCAAAGATTGGGATGATGACTCCATCAAGGAAATGCCGGAATCCTGGGATCGCCACCTTCTCCCCGCTGGACCATGGCTCCACCCGCGGGGAGTGATGCACGGCCTGGCAAACGGAGAGATCCGGAAGAACGCCAAGGATATGGACGTACACCAATCCTTCGACGGTCCCGATGAAGCCTACCCCGATGGCTTGATCACCAATGAAGCTCTCAAACAAATGGACCAACTCTCCAAAGCCGATACCCCTTTCTTTCTCGCCGTTGGCATCATTCGCCCACACCTCCCATTCGGGGCTCCCGCCAAGTACATGCCTCCCTACAAGGATATCACTTTGCCACCGACTCCCCATCCTACTCAACCGGACGGCAAAACTACCTTTCATCGTTCCGGCGAGTTTATGAAATACAACCGCTGGGGCCGGGATCCAAACACCGACAAAGAATTTTCCCAACTCGTCCGCAAGCATTACGCAGCCTGTGTCACGTACGCCGATGCACTGGTCGGCAAACTCCTCAACAAACTCGACCAATTGGGACAAACCGACAACACCATCGTCGTGCTCTGGGGAGATCACGGGTGGCACCTTGGCGAACACTCCGTCTGGGGAAAGCACACCCTCTTTGAAGAATCCCTCCGTTCCCCCCTCATCATTTCCCACAAATCCATTCCCCAGCCTGGTAAATCCACCGACGCCATTGTCGAAACCATCGACATCTTTCCCACACTTTGTGATCTGACTGGCCTCAATACTCCTGAATTCCTGCACGGGAAGACCCTGCAACCTCAGCTCCAGGATTCCTGTGCTCCCGGCCATACCGCCGTGAGCTACGCCGGTTCCACCCAGACCATTCGCACCCACCGTCATCGTCTCATTCTCCACAAAAATGGTCACACCGA
>CAYSOI010000636.1:0-2700 GCA_964432425.1 uncultured Opitutales bacterium
CGAGGTCTGGATGGTCTTTGGCGATGTCACCGAGGTGGTTGGCGACGGAACGGCGAACGTAGAGACTGGGGTCGTCTTTGAGAGCTTCGAGGATGGGTAGGGCTGGGGTTGGGTCCTTGATAAATGCGGGGATTCTTTTGGCCCAGGGAAGTCGGGGACGTGTGCCTTCGGAACAGAGTCGGCGAACATGCGGATCCGGATCGTCGAGCCATTGGGTAAGTTGCTGCAAAGTTCGGTCTTGTTGCTCAATCAGGAATGGTCTTATGGAAAACTCGGCAGTAAAGCGTTTGGTGAGTTCGTATTGGGCCTTCATGGAAATGCCGAAAGGGTCATTTCCGGCGTTCATATCAGGACTCAGGCCATGCTCGGCAATGAAGGTGATGTGAGGCAGGTAGAAGAAGACTTGCAGGCCGTTATCCTTGGTTTCCTTGAGAGGAGGAGTCAAAGAGGCAAGAATGTACTCAACTGCAGCTTCATAGGGTTTGGGCAAAAACTCCTGCATCACCACCGCAAATCGCTTGCCCCGGTCCATAATTCCGAGTGGCTCCAGATTATCCAGAGCACGTTCGACAAAATCTACAAAGGCAAATTCAGGATAAACGAGGGACAAGTTATGGGCAAGGCATTCAACAGCCTCTTTTCCAAGAATGTCCTTTAACGGCACACCTTTCATGATCCCATCCGGTGCAGAAGGAAGTCTAAAATTCATTGTTCAAATATTGATCCACAGATTACGCAGATTATCGCAGAGAAGCTATTGAAAAAATCTGTGTGAATCTGTGCCTATCTGTGGTTAAAGTCCATTCGTGGTGCCCTACTCCTGAAGAATCTCCTTGGCGATGATCATGAGTTTCTCTTCTCCGAGGAACTTGAAAGGAGGCATAGGTGGCATCTGTGGGTTTTTGTTGATGGGGTTCATGGCCCAATTGACAATGCCCTCGGGATTGTTGGCGTAGCGTTTGCGAATGTCGACAAGAGGTGGGCCGACCACTTTATTGGTTTCGTGATGGCAGGTGGTGCAGGCGGCCATCAAGGTTTTGGGATCATTGGAATTCAAGGTGGGCAAGGCTTTGGGAATGCCGAAGGTTTTGGTGATGCGTTGATAGCCGGGGAAATCTTTGAAGGGTTTGCCGAGTTTGTGCAAGGTGGCAAAAATTTCGAGTCGAGGTGTTCCGTTGAAATGGAGATGGAGCTGATTGACGGGCTGAAGTTGAGGGATTTCGATAAAGTATTGGTGGTTCTGAAGCTGGTGTACGGCTCGAATTTTCACAACATCGTGCCCTTTCTGATTCGGGTCAGCTACGGAGTATTCCGGGGAGCCATAACTGGGTGAATAACGATAATTCCATTGTTGGGCGTACCATTTGGAATGATCTGTAAAGCCTTTGGATTGAGAGGAAGCAAAGGTCAGCAAGATGCCATTGTCGTGAGTTTCCCAGGAGGTTGGGTATGGATAATTTTCAACTTTGCCAGTAAAACGGACTCGCTGCAGGCTGCCGTCTTCGACTCCGTAGCTTCCCCAGCCTTGGGACCCTGCAACGTAAAGCTGTCCATCGAAAGGCGAAAATCGTCCACGATGTGCACCGGAACGAAACGAGCCTGGAAGAACTACCGCTGCAGCTTGTGAACCACCTTCGTACTCTTCCCTCAAGACAAGAAAATGCTTGGCGAATCCACTGGAGTAGTGAACCCACTGCCCTTGCACAGGCCCCCATTGGTCGCTATCGATGTAGGTCTGGCCGCCACTGGAGTTGTCGACACCTCTTGGTAAATAAAGCATGGGAGGGACATAACCGCGTTCTCCTTTGCGAGGTCCACCTGCTCCAAAGTGACCAGGAATCGAAACATCACAAATCGCACTGGCTGGCGTCCAACTTCCTTCCTGCACACTGGTCAGAACCACTTTTCCGTCTGGCGATACGCCAAGTCCGTTGGGATTGCGAAACCCAGTCCCCATCACTTTGACTGATTTACCGTCTGCCGAGATTTGGCAGAGCCCTTGGTTCCCCGAAGCTGTGTACCATCGCCCGGAGTTGTCACGTTGGAGTCCTGTGATAAAACTGTGTCCGCCTGCCGAGGTTTGGTAGGCTCTGGAAACAGGTTTGTAGAAATCCGCATAATCATCGCCATTTACATCAATCAGTGCAGTGATTTGGTCCCTGCCAAGAACATGAATTACGCCATCGACAACCGTAAGTCCGAGGGGTTGGTGAAGTCCTGTAGCAAAGCGTGTCCAGGTCAGTTCGGAAAGATCTGAGTCTTTCATATCGCAGAGCCAGACATCACCATGGATGTTACAGATGGCGATACGAGTTGGTGATAGAAAATCCAGTCCTCCAACGAAGAAGAGAGCCCGATCAGGATTTTCAAAAGGGAGTGTCAGTGTATCGATTGCATATGGAGCACCTGTGCCCAGCTTACCTTTGGTTTGAATGCGTTTGGGTTCATGCACGGGATACTGTATGGCGTTCGGGCCCTTCAATTCACTTTCTCCCACAACCACCTTTTTGTTAAAGACATCAAACGCGTTTTTGTACTTTGTGACGCCACCCTCGGTATAGGCAAACTGGACAAACGAGCCAACCCGATGCAGACCGACATATTCGCCTTTGGTCTCTGGAAAGTTCTCCAACTCCACCTCTTCACCTCCCATCGGAATGCCATGCATGAAGCCACGGCGTACATCCGACCACTTGACCA
>CAYSOI010000637.1:0-2695 GCA_964432425.1 uncultured Opitutales bacterium
AGCCAAAGTCCGCTCGTTTTTAACCAGAATCCGTGATGGTCTCTTGCGTTACTTTTTCATCAATGCTGGAAAATCATGTTTTGCTTTCCTCCACGTAAGCAGTGAATCAGGATGAGGGGGCTGGATTTTGCAAAAACGGCTATTAGGAAATGCTCCTTTCTTCATGACTTCGAATCCTTCCAAACGCCCTTTCAATCCCATTCCCACTTTGTTGGGGGTGGTGTGTATGGTAGTGCTGGGGGGAATCATTTGGAGTCATTCGCAGAAGCAGAAAGGCGTGAAAGAACAGCAGGAGGACACGTTAGTTAAAGAGGATTCACGACCGAAAATAAGTCCCGCTGTCTTTGCAGAGAGTCGTTCGCCCTTGGAGGAAGACATTGTTGAGCCACAACAGTCTTGGCAGGAGGAGGTTGTGGACGAGATTGAGCCTCCTTCAGATTCTCATCTTCGTCGACTGGGGCGCCTTTTTCAGGAGGCTACCGATGAGGAGCAACGAAGGAGCAATTTTGAAAGAATGTTGAGCCAACTTACCGCGGAGAATGGTCGGGAAATGCGGAGGTATGTTGCAGATTTGGACCCACAGAGTTATGAGTATCAGGAGTTTCATTACCGATGGGGGCAGGTTGGGGGAAAGGATGCCGTGCTGCATGGAGCCACTACGAAGAAACCTGACATGCGGACGACTCTGGCAGGGTGGGCCAGTGCCGATCCCGAGGGGGCGATGAAGTGGTTTAAGAGCCTACCGGAGCACGACCGAAAAAGTTATTCCAATCAGGCCTACATGATGAGTGGATTGGTTCATGGTCTGACTGATCATTCTCAGGAACGTGGGCTCCAATTTGTCTTCGAGTTGGAAAAAGCCAAACATCCAATGATGGGGCGAATGATGTCGGTGGTCACAGGCAGGATGATCGATGCTCAGGGCGTGGAGATGATCGCAGGTTGGACAGACACTTTGCCAAAAGGAAGCTTGAGAGCTGTTGCCCGAGCCAGAGTGGTCTGGGATTTGGGGAAGCAGGACTTGGGGGCTGCGGCGGCCTGGGTGGAAGGGTTTGCCCATGAGGGAGATGCGGGGCTTGGAGTGGAAGCGATGGCAAAAGTGTGGGCACGGCAGGATATCCTGGGCTCTGTTACGTGGTTGGAATCTTTGGAGCATGGACCTGCCAAGCGTAAGGGGATCAGTGCGGCTTACGGATATTGGGGAGCGTTGGAACCCGACTCTGCGGCTCAGTATTTAAACGAGCAAGCTCCCAACATTGATCGGGATTTTGCCATCAATGGCTTTATCAGTGGGATGGTACACAAAGATCCGGAAACCGCTTTGGTTTGGGCCGAAGAAATCAAAACCCAGGGTTTGCGGGAATTTGCCATGGTGAGGGCAGGGGAAAGGTTTTTCCGAATGGACCCACAAGCTGCCACCGACTGGATGGAAGGCGTCTCCTTATCCAAAAGCTCCATGAACCGTTTGAAGAAAATTCAACAATATCACCTTCGCCAACAAGCATCTACTGCTAACGAATGACGAGGAGGCCCAGATGTGATTTGGGTTACTTTTTGTCCTGAAAATGGAAGATTGACCTGGTGGCATGTTTTGCCACCATTTGCTTGTGGATCGAAAACATCGTCTTACTCTGGAGAAAGTAAAGGAGCGTCCTGAACGATCAGATATTCCATGGAGAGACATTGAAAACCTATTGGTCGCTCTTGGGGCGGAAGTCACAGAGGGCCGGGGGTCACGAGTTCGAATTCACCTTAACGGAGTAAGGGCTGTTTTCCACCGTCCTCATCCTCAGAAAGTAACAGACAAAGGTGCCGTTAAGTCTATTCGAAGGTTTCTGGAAACAGCAGGAGAATAAAAATGGAATACAAAGGATACATTGGGACCGTTCAGTTTGATGACGAGGCTGACATCTTTCATGGAGAAGTCGTTAACATGAGAGATGTCGTTACCTTTCAAGGTGATACCGTGGAAGGATTAAAGAAAGAGTTTCGTCTATCCATTGATGACTATCTGGAGTTCTGTAAAGAACGTGGTGAGGAACCGGATAAGCCATTCTCCGGAAAACTTACGCTTCGCCTGGATCCTGATTTGCACCGGACCCTTTACATTTGCTCCAAGAAGGACAACAAGAGTCTCAATAATTGGATTGTTGATGCATTAAGAAGAGACGCCAGAACCCAACAAGACACTTGATTCAATTCCTATGAGCAAAATGAAATTCCTGATTCAGTCTATATGTTTGCTTCTTAGCTTGGTTGTTGCCTCTTTTGCAGGAACGAAACCCAACATCATTTTGTGCATGACGGATGACCAGGGTTGGGGGGATGTTGGCTACAATGGGCATCCGGTTCTGAAGACTCCGCATTTGGATCAAATGGCCAAAGAAGGGGTTACCTTTTCACGGTTTTACTCGGCGGCGGCCATGTGCTCGCCAACTCGTGGGAGTTGCTTGACTGGTCGTAATCCCTATCGATTCGGCATTACCTTTGCCATGAAAGGCCGGTTGGAGGAGTCCGAGATTCCGATTACCCGCGTTCTAAAGAAAAAGGGCTACACGACCGGACATTTTGGCAAATGGCATCTGGGGACTTTATCCAAAGAAAAAGGAGACCAGAAACGTTGGGGTGCTTTTGCCAGTAAACCGGTTCGCTACTATTGTCCGCCATGGGAACGGGATGTGGATGTGTCTTTTGT
>CAYSOI010000638.1:0-2695 GCA_964432425.1 uncultured Opitutales bacterium
GTTCCAATTGTTGACTTCGGCTCTCGAAAGGCAGAAGTCGCAATCCGTCGATACCGTCTGGAAGAAGCCCGAGAGCTATTTAGTGCAGAATTCCTGGAAATCGTCCTCGATGTAAAAACCTCCCTCGTTCGCGAAGAAAAACTCATGGAAAAGCTCTCCCGACAGGAAGCCCAACTGCAAACCGCAAAAGATCTCCTCGATGAATCCAGAAACCGCTACATTCTGGGAGCCTCGGACTACCTCCCAGTACTGAACGCTGTGGCCAAAGTCAACCAGCTCGAACGCGACCTGCTCACCACCCAGAGACAAAGATTAAGTGCCCGAATTGACCTCCATCGAGCCATGGGTGGTCCCATGCCTGAAGTGAATTTACCATGAACCCGTCTCCTTCCAAACTCCAACCAGTGGGAATCCTGATCGCCCTGGGTGTGGCTGCAGCTGCGGCCTGGATACTTTTCAAAACCGCTCCCAAAACGGAACCTGAAGAGAAACCCCGATCCATCACCAGTGTTCAGGTCATCGAACTTCAGCCCACCAGTGAACGCACCCTCGTGACCTCATGGGGCACAGTCATCCCGGCACAGGAGATCACCATTCGCCCCCAGGTATCCGGTCAAATCATAGAACAACACAAAGACCTGATACCCGGAGGCCGCTTGGCCAAAGATGACATCCTCTTGAAAATTGATCCTGCGGAATACCAACTCAACCTGGTAGAGCGGGAAGCAGAGTTGGCAAATGCACAATTTGAGTATGATTTGGAATTGGGTCAGCAAGCCATTGCCAAGCGGGAATGGGAAAGATTGAAAAAGGAGATTCCCGACTCGGATGCCAACCCTGCCCTTGCCCTCCGCAAGCCTCATCTGCAAAAGGCGGCCGCCATGGTCACCAAGGCAAAGAATGCCATTGCACAAGCTCAACTCGACCTGGAACGCACGACCCTCACGGCCCCCTTCAATTGCATGATCGTCTCAGAATCCGTCGATATCGGTCAACTGGTGGACTCGGGAAACGACATTGTGAATCTGGTGGGTTCAGATACCTTCTGGATCCAAGCCTCGGTGCAACTCAGTGATCTGGAGCGTATTCAAGTGTCCAAAAACCCGCACGCTGAGATTCGCCTGGACACAGGTTCCAATCGCAAACCCTGGAATGGCAAAGTCATTCGGCTCCTCAGTGACCTGGAGAGGAATAGTCGCATGGCCCGAATCCTGATCGAAGTGGAAGATCCCCTGGGGCTCAAAAAACCTGAGAACGATCAAATCCCCCTGCTCCTGGGAAGCTATGTTCGAGTCAATATCGAAGCGGGAAATCTGGAGAATGTGTTGAAAATCCCCCGTGCAGCCCTTCGCGAAGGCAATCGAATCTGGCTTGTAAAACCGGACAACCGAATCCGCATTGCCGACCCCGAGATTCTTTGGAGACAGGAGGAAACCATTTTCATTTCCAACATTCTGCAAGATGGTGAACGCCTGATTGTCAGTGACCTCCGATCCGCCCTCCCGGAAATGGAAGTCAGACCACGTCTACTGGAAACTTCAGAAACCCCAGACACTCAATGATGGGCGACAAACCAAACCAGCACAACGTAGCAGAAGATGCAAAATCTTCTGATCCAGTCGGAATTTCTGGCAAATCTCCCTACGTTTGTACAACTGACTTCAGTGCCGCATGAAGCCGGAAATCCATAAAGGCATCATTGCCTGGTTTGCCCACAATTCCGTAGCTGCCAACCTCCTGATGGTCGGCATCGTGGCGACGGGTCTTCTCGTTGCCCAGAACATCAAACAAGAGATCTACCCTACTTACGAGACCGATACGGTGGAGGTAGATATCGACTACCGTGGTGCCAGTCCTGAAGAGGTGGAACAGTCCGTCATCTTACCAGTGGAAGCCGAGATTCGTGGAATGGAGTTGGTGCGGAGACTGCGATCTGTGGCAAGAGAGGGCAATGGTGAGGTGGAAATCGAGATCAAACCAGGGTTTGATCGCAACCGTGCACTTCAGGAAGTCACCGCGGCAGTCCAGAGGGTAAGCACCTTTCCGGATGATGTTGAACCGCCCGAAATCCGCTTGGGTACAGGCCGAAGACGGGAAGTTCTGCGAATGGCAGTTTTCGGACAAGTCGATCAACCGACTTTGATCCAATTTGCCCGCCAACTGGAGGACTCCATGCTGGCTGAACCCGGCATTGGCCTTGTCCTGATGCGAGGAGTCCCGAAACCTGAAGTCATTGTGGAAATCCCGCAGGAACGACTTCGGGCTCTCAATCTCACTCTCGGGCAAGTTGCCCAAACTCTTGAGGAATCTGCTCTGGATGTTCCTGCAGGCATGCTGAAAACACCCAGTGGTGACATAATTCTAAAAACCAAGGAACGCCGCGACTTCGCCAGCGAATTTGGCAATCTTCCCATCGTCAACAGACCGGATGGATCCAAGGTATTTCTCCGCGACATCGCCAAGATCGAGGATGGCTTTGAAGAAACAGATAATGAAAACTACTTTGAAGGACGCAGGGCGGTCACGCTAAGTGTGTACAGCTCGGAAATGCAGTCCCCTATTGCTGTAGCTGAGTCCGTGCATCGCTTTATCAAAAGAATCCGCCCAACACTCCCTCCGACAATCAACCTGCAGGTCACCTGGGACCGTTCCATTTCCTATAAAGAACGGGTGGACCTGCTTCTGGGAAATGGTG
>CAYSOI010000639.1:0-2679 GCA_964432425.1 uncultured Opitutales bacterium
TCGCCGCATAAAATCTTTTCAGAAAAACAAGAAATGGAGAGATAGTATTACAAAATACACATGAACCCCGGGAACGCCAAGCTCCAGCTTGGCATCTCTATAAAAGTGTTCTGAAGCCAAGTTAATCTAAAATTCTCACACCAAGGCACTAAGACACAAAGGGAGCCCAAATTCAGTGACTTTGTTAGAGTTAGAACCATGAAGTACCTTTCGATTATTCTGCTGATCCCTTTTCATCTATGCATGGCACTACCTGAGGAATTGAAGTCACTCAAATTGATGCCGAAGTTCCCGCCAACGATACATGAGATTGCGGAAGGGCCAAAATATTTCGTCAGTCCACAAGGTTCAGACAAGGATAGTGGATCTCAGGAAAAACCATTCAGAACGATCCAATTCGCACTTACACAAATGCGTCCAGGGGATTCACTTTACTTACGGGGAGGAGTGTATCGTGAGAATGTACGTGTGGCACTTCGGGGAACATCCGTTAAACCCATAACCCTAGCAGGGTATCCCGAAGAAAATGCGATCATCGACGGCTCGTTTGCTGAGTTCTACGAGGAACCTGAGAATGCTTGGGAGTTGGTGGATGCAGAGCTTCACCATTATCAATCCAAAAAACTTTACCCCAATTTGAGAAACATTCTGGGCTCCTTCGGAGATACAATGTTGGGATTGCAGACCTACTATCACCCAAAGGACCTTCAAGCATCCAGTGAAGTGTTTGTTTGGGAAGACTGGGACAGGAGACAGGAAACGGATTTGAAACCGGTCTACCTGGGACCTGGTATGTGGTATAACCATGATACAGGGCGGATCCATCTGCGATTGGCTCATACGGATCTTCCGGATCCGATTTCAAATTATCGTGGGAAACAAGACCCGCGAAAGCTTCCCCTATTGTTGGCTCCCTATCAATCCACTCCATTGTCGCTCAATGGGGCAGAGCACATCCACATTCGGGATCTCGTGATTCGGGGAGCAGGGTATACAGCGGTTCAGCTTGAACAGGCTCAGCATATAGAGTTCAACCATGTCACCATTTGGGCAGGAGCCTACGGAATCAGAGCTTCCGGAACCCAATATCTTCGACTCCTGAACTGCGGAGTTTATGGAAATGTGGCTCCCTGGACGTTTCGGGCCGATGGTTCCAAACGAGATTACCCAGGCCGCCCACATAGAAATCTTTCCCGTCTCAATACACATGCTTCCATTGAGATTGATTCGGGCCGGGAATCCAGTGTGCATGCTTTTCCTCAGAATGATCATTGGGAGATTGCCTATTGTGAATTCACCGACGCTCATGATGGACCCTACCTTGGAGCGATCAATGTACATTTTCACCACAATCTGGTCGAGAATATGCATGACGATGGCCTCTACCTGAGTCCCATGTACAAACGTCATTGGTTGGAGAACAAAGATCCAGTTATTCGGATCGAGCAAAACCTCTTTCGTCAAGTCCTCACACCTTTGGCATTTGGTGGACCCTGGCCCGAAACACGAGATCAGATCTACATCTACCGAAATGTGTTTGATTTAAGAGTTCCTGTCCCAACGGGTCGGCCTACGACCAAACGCCCCACAGCTGCATTCAGCACGGGAAAGTTGATGGGAGACCATGGTTCTCCACCTTGGCCAGCAATGAACATTTATCACAATACAGTGATTACAGGAGACAATCAGCGGCGGGCTCCAGGTGGGGCTTTCGGAGGCTTACGATCCGGCAATCCACGCCGAGTGTTCAACAACCTCTTTCTTCACTTGGGAAGACTCCCGACGTTACCCATCCCAAAACCGGAAGATGATTTTTCCAGCGATGGTAATCTATATTGGTCACAGACTTCACCTGTCCCTCAACGGGAGAAGTTTTTCAGCAAGTTTCATCGGGCACATCCGGATTTTGAAAAACATGCCGTCCTTGCCGACCCGAAGCTCAGAGACCTCTCGATTGGGTTTGATTATCGATTGTTGAAAGGAAGTGCTGCCATCGATGCTGGAGTTCCAATCCCTGAAGATTGGCCAGATTCTAAACTTGTCGATGATGACAAACCTGACATCGGAGCCATCCCGAAAGACGCAGACTTGTACAGGTTTGGCAGAAGACCCAGAGGGTACTTTTATCGGTAGGCATTCGGGTCTTCTGATGGCTTAGATTTGGCGAATATTGACAATAAACGCCAAGTTTCTTTAATCTGACATCATCATGGCCAGTACGATCAATCTATCCCTGACGGATGAGCTCCGGAGTTTTATCGATGAGAATTGTGGTGATAACGGATTGTATGCCACGCCAAGTGAGTTCTTAAGAGATTTGTTGAGGGAAAGAAAACAAAAGCAAGAGGCTGCCGCACTTCGAGATGGAGTGCTGGAAGGCTATCGGGATTTAATGAAAGGTCGGACAGTTGAATTTACGGGTGATTTGAAAAAAGCCCTCAATGAGGCCAAGCAGAAAGAAAAATCCGGCTGGAAAAGTTGAATGGCAATCATCCAACTTTCACGTCCTGCACTTCTGGATATCCAGGATATTCAAGAGTACTCAATAGCGACTTGGGGTGAACTGGTTGCTGAGGAATATCTTCAAAATATTGAGGACGCATTGAATCGCCTTCGCCTAAATCCTAAACTACTTTCTGACAAACCAGAGGTATCCAAGTCCCTTTGCTTCTATCGGGT
>CAYSOI010000640.1:0-2676 GCA_964432425.1 uncultured Opitutales bacterium
AATTCCCTGCACACTGCAAAAGACAGCAAGTGTGCTGCAAAACCTCTGGCGAAGCGATCTTTTTCAGCCAGGATGGCATCTTTGAATTCTACTGGAGAACTGAACTTGTGTTTCCGAAACAATGTTCCACTCGAATCCACTTTGAGACCATTTTCATATTTATCTCTCCAACGGCCGACAGGATCATAATTCTCCATGGCAAAGCCGAGTGGGTCGAGTTTTGCATGACAACCTGCACAGTCTGTGGATTTTCGATGTTCGGCAAACCGCTCTCGAATGGTCAGTTTCTCCAGTTCCTCTTTGCTGGGCTTCGTAAGGGGAGGCACATCCGCTGGGGGAGGTTTCGGCGGGTTGTTGAATATCACGGATGCGATCCAGGCACCACGTGTGATCGGTTTACTTTCTGTGGGTCCTGAATTCATCGTCAGCATTGCGGCAGAGGTGATCACTCCTCCCTGGCGACGATCCTCAATGGATACTCGTTTGAATGGGATCGTAACCGGTCCTCCGAGTCGGCCTCCAACATCCTTGCCATACCATTTTTCCAGTCTTGGGGAACGATAGCTATAGTCCGAGTCAACCAGCTCCAAAATGGATCGGTTTTCAATGAGAATCGTCTCAAATAACAGCAGAGGCTCCAGCATCATGTCCATGCTGGTTCGGTAATTGGGAGGAGCGTAGTAAAAGTCTCGAAAGGTCTCCACATCTGGCACAGCAGAGAGGATCCGGTCCAGTTGCAGCCATTGTGAAGGAAAGCTATCGCAGAACCTCTTGAGTTTACGATCCTTCAGCATCCTTTCCACTTGCTCCCGAATGCCCGATGATGTGGTCAGCGTCCCTGCCTTTGCCGCCTCCAGTAATTCCTTGTCCGGGAGACTTCCCCAGAGGAAAAAGGAGAGCTTGGAGGCCATGGCGAAATTGGGTTCCTTTATGTTGTATAGGTAGAGAAATCTAGGTGAGGCGAGAACGGCTGAGACGATTTGCTTCATCGCGTCCGGGTATTTCATTCCTGCCTTTTGAAGGGAGAAGACTTTGTTGATATAACGATTGAGAGTGTCTTCTGTCACCGGTCTGCGAAAGGCTTGAGTCAATAGGTCTTGCACTCTTTGACGTGTTGTCTCCTCTTTGTCATGCTTTGGTTCTGCAAACAGATTGCTCCATTTGCCGCAAGTTTTGGGTCCAAAGTTCAGGCTCTCCACGATGGAGTGACTCAACCCCAGAAAGGCTTCCATCAATGCAGGAGAAAGGGAGAGATGATCTCCTCGATTATCAAATCCATGCTCGGCCCTTAAATCCTGGGGAAAGGGGGTAACTCCTGCCAAACGCGGTTCAATCAAACCAGATTTTCCCAATGGGCGACTGCTGACGGTCATCTTCTGCGGCATCTTTTCTGTCTCGGGCTTGAAGTAGCCACTCCGGTCCCGGAGCATCCTTTCAGGAAGAGGGTAGACTTCGACTTTAAGATCCAGCAGATCTTTGACTGCATTGTTGTACTGAAAGCGATTCATCCGGCGGATCGGCGTTTGGATCACTTCAGAATGCGTCGTGATCGCGGCCTGTAGCCTGTTGTCCAATTCTTTGATCAAAAACTCTCTGACTTCTTTAGCCGGTTGTTTCTCCTCCTCAGGAGGCATCTCCTCAAATTCGATTGCCTCCAGCATCCTCTCCAGATCTTTCGTATTCTCTGCCAGCTTCTCCACACTCCCGTACTCCAGCAAGTTCAGCTTCCCCTTCACCTTCCCATTCTTGCCATGGCATTCGATGCAATACTCCTGTAGCATGGGCCAAACTTTCTCTCCCCGAAGCGAAGTCATGCATAAAAATGATGCCACGAAAACCAGTGGCCAGTTCTTGAAAGGTCTATTCATAGAAAAACTAATGAGGGTAGGCCGCGGAATCTGTACAATAAACGATAGTGGTTACAAAGGAAACAGCTCCGAGAATTCTCCATCTTCAGGTTGTTCCCCGTATTCGCATAGTTCAAAGGCTTCCACTTGCTGGATCGATTTAGCTTTGTCGGCTCCGTATCTTTTCAGGACAGCGGACTGCTCTCTTTCAGCAATAGTGGGGGAGTGCAGCCAGTTGAAGTAGTCTGCCAGCCACTTCAACCGTGCGTTTGGTTCTGAATCATGTGGCACTTCCTTCAGTTTGCCGTCCAGCCAGGGCAGCCATTCCATGAACTGACTCTCATGAGCGGCCAGTTGCAGCACTTTCAAGTCAAAGACGGAGTCCACATTCACTGCACAATCCGTGGAAAACGGATAAGGCTTTTGAAATGCATCCCAGAAATAGGCAATCACCGGCATCTTCTCCAGAGCCGGAACTTCCGGCAGCACATTGGGAACCCGCAGGAGAAAGGATGCATCCTGAACCAACTGGGACGTATACCGATGATCCGCATGGTAATCATTGGGCCGGTTGGTGATCAATAGATCCGGTTGAAACTCCCGGATGACCTCCATCACCTTCAATCGATTCTCCAAAGTTGCTTCCAAATGCCCATCTGGAATATCCAACACACGGCAACGGGCCCCAATCAAACCCGCTGCCTGTTGAGCTTCTTTTTTTCTACGCTGGATTAATTCCTTCCCACTCTGCTCATGATGGCCGCTGCATCCATCTGTCAGACTGACAAACTCCACGATGCTTCCCGCATCTCTCCACAATGCCGCACTC
>CAYSOI010000641.1:0-2674 GCA_964432425.1 uncultured Opitutales bacterium
AATAAACACCCCCAACCACCAACCGCCAACCGCTCCCCATGATTGTATTCGATGTAGACGGCACACTTGTTGGCGGTGAAGCCTTTGACTGGCAATGCTTTGAAGATGCCTTCGAAGAAGCCGCGGGCTTTCGATTAACCGCCGAGTTCTTTACCGATCTGGAAGAAGTCACTGCCAAAGCCATTGTGCACCAGGCACTCCCAGATGCCGAGCACGAAGAACGGATCGAAATCGAAACCAAAACCCGGCAAGGCTTTCTGTCTCGCCTGCAAATCCTCTATCAATCCAACCCCAGCTGCTTTCCTCCTGCGGAAGGAGCCATTGAACTCATTCACGAAATTCGCCAACGCGAAATCCCTCTCGCCATTGCCACCGGAGACTGGAGGGAATCCATTTCCCTCAAACTCAAAGCCGCCGGAATCCCGGTGGAAGACATCCCCATGGTCACCGCCTCCGAGCACTATCACCGCTCCGACATCATCGCCTCCGCAATCCAACAAGCCAACGGGAGCCTCGAAAACGCCATCTACATTGGAGATGGTGTCTGGGACCTCAAAGCCACCCAGAAACTCGGCATCCACTTCATCGGCTGCGGAACCCGCAGGGAAAGACTCCACCAAGCCGGAGCCCAACACGTCCTCGACTCCTTCCACACCAACCAATTCTGGGATTTCATCAACCACTTATCCAGCCTGCAATAAAGAGCCTTTGCAAACCGCGGATCTAGGCACGACCTCTGCCGTTCTTACCAACAAAACGCTGAACGCTTCCGAAGGCTTGGCATGCATGAGGTTTCCATAGGTCGTAAAAGTCCTATATGTCCTATACTGCCTATATCAGGCGGGTGCCCAGAAAGACCATTTCTGCCCAGCTGAAACCTAGCATTTCTCATAATAAACTTCCGATTGGCACCACATAGGAAACTCGCAGATTCAGGACTGAGTGAACTTATCCTTCAAGCGGCGGGTTCCAAACCCGCCCTGCTTCAGGTCGTCGTTATCCATAATTTGACCGATTGAGCTTATTGGCTATCTTAGCTTTATGATCATCGAGAAAATACCTGAAATTCAAAAGCTTCGCCTCGTTGAGAAAGCTCAACTTGCAAATGAGCTGATTGATCAACTGGATGCAGATTTTGAAGTTGCAGGAGATGAAGGGCACCTGGAAATACTTGAAGAACGTAGAAAGTTGTTCGAAGCCAATCCAGAATCAGCAACAGACTGGGAATCGCTGAAGTTGGAACTCAAAGCAAAGCTTTCGGATGGCAGTGGAGCTCAAGATTCTCTCTGGTGCTGATGAGGACATTAGGCGAGAGTTTACTCGATGGTTTGAAAACGAGAAGGGTGAGCTATTTTATTACATCCTTGATGAAAAGCTTGAATTGCTCCGAAATTTCCCGCTCTTGGGACAAGTCTACAGGGTTCCTATCGACGGCTTCTGATCTCTGAATTTCAACTAGGCATATACTACGAAGCCGTTCCAAGTGTTCATGTTCATGCAATCTTACCTCTAAGGATTCATCCAGAAGTCATCAACTTTCGCCTGAAGTAAGATTGAATGACTATTCTTGATTCTATAAATTGACTACATGATAAAGAAAATCCTCTTTGCCCTCGGTCTCTCCTCCCTAGCCATTGGCACCGCATCCATTGCGGGAATGACAGCCACCAACTCTGATCCGATTGGTCTCCTGGTTTTGCCAGTTCCACTGGTGATCGTCGGTTCGGTTTTATTGTCCTTCTGCTTAATCAAGGCAGATTGACCTCACTCGGGAGACACAGTGGATTTGGAGAATCCTTTTCATTCGTGGTTTCATTGTACCACCATGAGAGATCCAACCCCACCCTAAAAAGAATTCGACTCCCGTAGCAATTCGCTACACCCTTATTTCATGAGCACAGTAATCCGAGTTTCCGATGACCTTGCCAAACTTGCCCGAGCAAGAAGTAGCGCAGAACATCGTTCCATGACGGCCCAAATTGAGTATTGGGCCAAAGTCGGCCGTATCGCTGAAGATAACCCGGATCTTCCCTACGCCTTCATCAAGGATACCCTCATTGGCTTAGAGGAAATTGATGCAGGTCTCGGCGAAGAATACGTCTTTGATTCATGAAGATCATTGGGTCCCCTCAGTTCCTCAAAAAACTAAAGAAGTTACCGAAACAGGACCGCCAGGTCATTGATGAGCAGGTACGCCTCCTCTCTGAAAACCCAACTTTGGGGGAAGAAAAGATACAAGACCTCAAAGGTGTCTATGTTCACAAATTCAAATTGAACCGACAGCAAACCCTACTCTCCTACCAGTGGGATGAAAGCAACTTGTACCTACTCACCTTCGGGAGCCATGAAAATTACTACCGGGGTCTCAAGAAGTACCTGAGATAGTATCACACAGTGGCACAGAAATGAGGTTTTTAAACCGCTAATGAACGCGAATATACACTAATAGGAAGAGTCGGCTTCCAAGGTTTTACTATATTAGACCCACTGCGAGATCTGTGTCTCAGTGCGAGATTTAGGCAACTCATTTTGTTATACAAGTATGGAGGAAACCTTCCCATTACTATCTGCATACTGTTTTCTATCTACACCAAGACACTGCAGTTGAGTCAGCCACAAGTTGGCTAAGGGGGTTTGGCGTTCTACGTGGATGTGTTTGCCGTGTTGGAGGGTG
>CAYSOI010000642.1:0-2670 GCA_964432425.1 uncultured Opitutales bacterium
TGGTCCTGAGCACCTTTCATGGAAGTCTTTCTGTAACAGCCAACGGAGTCTCCATTCCATCTCTGAATCGCCCTTCTCAGATTTACCAGAAGCTCTTTCACGCAACCTCGCAAAGACAAGCCGAGGAAGAGATCCAAAAGATTGACCAGGGCCGCAGCATTCTGGATCTGGTCACTCAGGAAGCGAAGCAACTGAGCCAAAAGGTGACCACCTCAGACAAAAAAAGAATTGATGAGTACTTCACCTCTGTTCGTGAAGTTGAGCGACAACTTCAATTTGCCAGAGAATGGGTCAATCAACCGAAACCAGAGCCAATCGGGAAACCTCCTGTCGACATCTTGGACAAGACGCTTCAGGGCAAGAAACTGGAGTTGATGCTCTCCATGATTCACCTGGCATTGATGACCGATTCTACCAGATCGATCTCCATCAAGACATTCGGAATGCACCACGATCTATCGCATCATGGCAAAGATCCCAAGAAACTGGCAGCCTGTCAGCAGGAAGAAATTGATCTGTTGGTCGCCTTGAACAAGTTCCTGACCAAGCTCAAAGGAACTTCCGAAAACTCAGGAAATCTGCTGGACCAAACCATGACAGTCCTGACCAGTAACTTGCGTGATGGCAATACCCACTGGACCTACAACTTGCCAGTCGTTCTTGCTGGAGGCGGATTTAAACACGGATCCCACCTAGCCTACAATCGACCCTACATTGAGAAGTTGGCCAAAGACAAAACTTTGACTCCTGAGGAATTGAAAAAGCAAAGAAATGCCAAAGTCATTCCCCACATGGGAAGAGATCAGCAACCATTGTGTAACCTGTTCACTTCCATGCTACAGAATGCAGGAATTGAAAAACCAAAGTTCGGATCTGCGACCGGCACATTGACTGGTTTGGAATGGAAATCATGAGGCACCCTGCTTTCCCCGGCTTGGGAATCATCTTCCTTTTCGGACAATCCCTTGTGGCTCTCCCAACGCCCGACCAGGTCGACATCCCTGCGAATATCCAGCACATCGTAGAAGATCCGGCAACATTGCCGGGAGTGGTAGTGGATAACACGGAAGCTGTGCTTGTGGGGGAATGGAAACACAGTGTCCATACGCCTCCTTTTGTGGGAGTTAGTTACATCCATGACATGAAGGAAAAGAAAGGGGAAAAGAGTGCTACGTTTACTCCTGATATTCCTGAATCTGGATTGTATGAGGTAAGGGTGTCGCATAACACCAACATCCGCCGGGCCAATGGAGTTCCCATTCGGGTCAAACATGCGGAGGGGGAAACGGTGGTGAAGATCAACGAAGGCGAACGGGCTCCGATCAACCATTTGTTTCGTTCTCTGGGAAGTTTTCGCTTCAACAAAGGGAAATGTGGGTTTGTGCGGATCGAAACTGCTGGAACCGAAGGGAAATATGTGATTGTCGATAGCGTGCAGTTTTTGCCGGTAGTTTCCTCTAAGTAATCACACTTTTCTCAACCACTTGAACTTCAAAACGAAAGAAAACCATGAATCCACCAAGTAATGAAACTTTGATCACACGCCGCTCCTGGGTAAAAACCGCAGCGACAATTGGAGCCCTGGGTACCATGGGCAGTGTCACAAAAGCCCAGGCAGAAGCCAAGTCGCCCAGCCTCAAGAAAGGTTCCGTCATTCTCTTCCAGGGAGACTCCATCACCGATGCCGGTCGTAACAAGAAAGAGCCTGTTGCCAATGCATTGCTGGGACGCGGCTATCCGGCTCACATTGCCGGCGAACTTCTTGGTAAACACACGGACCTTGGCCTGCAAATCCACAACCGGGGCATCAGTGGAAACAAAGTGCCCGACTTGGCTAATCGGTGGCAACAGGATGCCATCGATATCAAACCAGACATCCTCAGCATTCTAATTGGCGTCAATGATATCTGGCACAAATTGAATGGCCGCTATGACGGCACAGTCGAGAAGTACGAAACCGGATACCGCAACTTACTGCAACTCACGAAGAAGGAGCTTCCCTGCACCCGGATCGTGATCTGTGAACCCTTCGTCTTACGCTGTGGCGCCGTCAAGGACAACTGGTTCCCTGAATTTGACCAGATGCGGGCTGTCGCCAAAAAGTTGGCCAAAGAACTGGAACTGACTTTTGTCCCCTTCCAAACCATGTTTGACGAAGCCACCAAGAGTGCAGCCCCAGAATTCTGGGCCAGAGACGGAGTCCATCCCACCGCAGCAGGCCATGCTCTCATGGCCCACACATGGCAGGAAGTCGTGGGTGTCTGAGTTTTTTAGATTAAAAAAAAGGAGCACGATCCAGCCCAGATCGTGCTCCACCCGAATTTCTACCTTTTTTAAGCTTATGCCAGTTCTCTGACAAGAGCTGAGTATGCCAACAGGGTACCTCTGTTTTATGACAAATGCGGGCCGCTCATGTAACCTTCAGGTAAAGGCCTTTATCCTAAATGCCGCAGTTGAAACTCACATACAACTGTTGGAATGTGGTGGATTGCCGGAATGATGGAGAGTTGGAATGATGGATACCATTCACCCAGAAGGTGAGTCTACTCCCTTCACTCCAATACTCCAGCACTCCAATACGCCAATGTTTTTCTTGGCAATCAGGAGTGTTACCTGCTTCAAACTGCGGAACTTAGGTTTATTCCTTTGGAGCTTCCGATTTCTTTTTAA
>CAYSOI010000643.1:0-2669 GCA_964432425.1 uncultured Opitutales bacterium
CTGCGGACAACCACTCCCATTGTCTCCCCCATCTTCAACACTACCAGATCTCCTCATTGTTCAGAGCAGGAACGCATTCAATAGAAACCGATGGAGAATCCATTTTCTTTCCATGGAGATTCATCACTTGCCAACCAATTGGATGTGTTAACGGGTAAGGAGGAATAAACTTTTGAGCAAGTTCTGCACAGAAACCAAAACGACCATAAAACGCCGGGTCACCATAGACAAAAACCCAATCCACTCCTTGACTCGAAAGCCGCCGCATCCCCTCTTCTACCAGCCCCTTACCCACACCACATTTCTGGTGATTCGGCTCAACGGCCAGAGGAGCCAAAATGTAACCAACAAGATTGCCTCCATCCATCCAAACCGGACTAAAAGCTATATGTCCCACCATTTCACCTGCCCTTTCCGCAACAAGATGCAGCGCCCCAGGACTGGATTCTGACCTCAACAATTCACAAGCCAAATCCGCAACCACCTGTCTCTCTTCCCGGCCAAATGCCTTCAGGTAAACCTCCCGAATCAAATCCTCATCCACAATAGTTGGTTCACTTATTGTCATACTTGGAAATCACAGATAAGCAGCAATTCCCCCTCCATCAATCACCATTCCAAGCCATTTGGATTTGAACCACCAAACACACAAAATTCACGAAAAAAGGCTTTCTTTGCGGCTTTGCGGCCCTGCGTCTTTGCGTGAGTTTTATTTATCCGCAGATGACGCAGATGTTCGCAGAGAAGGATTGGTGATATTGGAGGATCGTTTCGCCTATTTTGCGTATTTCGCGGTTAATTGAAAAGAGAGGCAGAGGTATGCATAGTGTCTTTGTGTGAGGTTTTGATTTGGGAAGTTGGAAGATGATTTGCATTCGGCAGGGAATGGTGTAAGGGGTGAGCTCATTGGAAACTCAACGACCAGTACAGACTTGGGCGATTGCGGTCATCATGTTTTTGATGGGGGCCTGTGGGATCGCCTATGAGTATACTTTGAGCAAGATTGCTTCGGACATTCTGGGCAATTCGGCGCATCAGTGGGCAATTGTGATTGCGATCATGTTGTTTTGCATGGGGTTGGGGGCGGAAATTCAGAAATACATTGCGGACAAGCGGGTGGTTTCGATGCTGGCGGGGAGTCAGATTGTGCTGGCGATTTTGGGCGGGTATGGAGCGTTTGCGTTGTTGTATGTGTTCAGTGCTTACCCTTCGCACTTTGTGCTGGTGAAGTATTTGCTGGTCAGTGCAGTAGGGGTCCTGGTGGGGTTTGAAATCCCTTTGCTGACGAGGTTGAATGAGGATTTTTCCAAGGATGTGAAAAGCAATTTGGCCCGCATTCTGAAGATGGATTATCTGGGGGCCTTGCTGGGGGCGTTGATCTGGGTCTTCGTGCTATTGAGGAAGTTCACCATGATTGAGGCGGGTCTGCTTCTGGCACTGACCACTTTGCTCAGCGCTTTAATCCTGATTGAATCTTTTCCGGAAAAATTGGGACGGGTCCGGAAGTGGATGCTGACGGCACTGGTGATGGTCACTGCGTTGCTAGGCGTTGCCTGGAAACAGGGCACGAACTGGACGCAGACTGCAGAACAACGCCTCTATAAAGACAAAATCATTTTTTCCAAGACGACCCGATACCAACATGTGGTGCTGACCCAAAGTCACCAGGGCAACCTGTCCTGCTTCATCAACGGGCATTTACAGTTCAACAGCGTGGACGAACACATGTATCATGAACATCTGGTGCATCCGGCTCTGCAGATTGCTCCTCGTCGGGATCGAATATTAATTCTGGGAGGCGGAGATGGCTTGGCGTTGAGGGAGATTCTCAAATACGAGGATGTGGAGACGGTCACTTTGGTGGACCTGGACCCGGCGATGACGGATCTGGCCCGAGACAATCCTTACCTCCAAAAGCTCAATCAAAACAGTCTCAACTCTCCCAAAGTCACCACCCTGAAAAACGAGGTGCTCAAGGACACCTCCCAAAAACGGGTCCAGATCGAAAACTCCCGGGGCATCCAAACCGGCCAAACCGGAGAGTTGCCGGAGGTCTACATTTTTAATATGGATGCGGCTCAATTTCTGGCTCAGGCTCCGGGACGCTACGACATCATCATCGTCGATTTCCCAGACCCGAATGCACCAGAGTTAGCCAACCTCTACAGCCAGCATTTTTACGGTTTTCTGAAGAAAAAGCTCAGTGCAGACGGCATCTTCGTGCAGCAATCCACATCTCCCTACCACGCCAAAGAAGCGTTTCTGTGCATTGGCCGCACTATGGAGTCTGCCGGTCTCACGGCGGTGCCCTATCATGACAATGTACCTTCTTTCGGGGAATGGGGATGGTGGATCGGAGGACCTGCGAATCTCTACACCCCGAAAAAGGTCAAATCTTTGTTACAATCGGTTCCATCATTGACGGATCTTACAGAATATTTAACACCTGAACTTATAAAGACCGCCCTGTATTTTGGGAAAAATCAGTTAAGCACAGAAGAAACCGCCGTGAACACACTCACGAATCCCTGCATCCATCGGTATTACCTCGACGCCTGGAAGGCCTACTAATCTAGACATTTTCAGCCCAATTTCCATCATGTTAAAACACAAAATCACCTTCAGCCTCCTTTGCCTTCTCCCCTTTCTGACCCACTGCGGCAACAATC
>CAYSOI010000644.1:0-2662 GCA_964432425.1 uncultured Opitutales bacterium
TCGGGGTACAAGTAGAAGCCGAGCAATATCCGCTGGTAAACTTAATCCCTTCCGCCGCCAACTTGTCCAGATTGGGCGTCTTCACCCGAGTCGCCCCATAGCAGGACAGATCCCCATATCCAATGTCATCCGCCATGATGACGATGAAGTTGGGTTTGCTGGCTGCATGATTTACATTCTGAACAGCGAGGAGCAGGGTGAGAGGGAGGCAAAGGAGCTTTAGAAACGAATTCATGCAATCGTGTTCATTAGATTCTTCGCGAATTGTCAAAAACCTTGTTGTTATTGTCTGTGTATTGAGACGGGATTGGACACCGAAAGCTGAAGGGGCTTTTCAACATTTGTTCTCGAACTTTTGAAGAGACCTGTCTTAAACCCCCTGCATACAATCTGCATACTAATCCCTAAATATAGGATCAAATATGAGCGGCTCTCCTGAAGTTGAACTTTCCCAGTCACAATCCGATTCTGAAGAGAACTATGAGGAAATAGTCCTTGGAGCCTTTCAGGGGGAAATCGAAGAAGTCAAAGTTCCCTTCACCTACCGTTTTGGCATCCTCCTGGTTGCTCTTGTGATGGTGTTACTCCCATTGATTTACATCGGGATGATCGGGCTTGTCGGATATGTTGTCTATTATCATGCCGTAAACCACACTGGGATTCTTCATGAAAATGGAAACGCGACGGTACGCTTTTTGATCTATGTCGCCCCCATTGTCATTGGCTGCATTTTGGTTCTTTTTATGTTCAAGCCGATCTTTTCCAGGCCCGCAAAACCCTCCAAACAGATCAACTTGGATAAGGAGTCGGAACCTCTCTTATTTGCTTTCGTAGCGAAAATCTGTGAAGCCGTTCATGCTCCAATTCCAAAACGAATTGAGGTGAACAATGAAGTGAATGCCTCCGCGAGTTTTCGTCGAGGATTCTGGAGCATGTTGGGGAACGATTTACAGCTGACCATTGGTCTGCCTTTGGTGTCCGGACTCAATATTCGTCAATTTGCAGGTGTGCTGGCTCATGAGTTTGGTCATTTTTCCCAAGGGATTGGAATGCGGTTCACCTTTATCATCCGGAGCATCAGCTACTGGTTTACACGAGTTGTATATGAGCGGGATGAATGGGATGAGAGGCTTGAAGGTTGGTCAAAGGGTCTGGACATCCGCATCAGTTGGATCTTCTTTTTGGCCAGGTTATTTGTCTGGTTAACCCGTAAGATCTTATGGGCTCTGATGATGTTGGGGCACGTTGTCAGCACATTTATGCTCCGTCAAATGGAGTTCGATGCTGATCGACATGAAGCTCGTTTGGCTGGTAGTGAGGTATTTGAGAGCACCTCTCGCAAGATCTCTTTGCTCAGTTTTGCTTCTCAGGGAGCTTATAACGATTTAGGCGACTTTTATCGAGAAGGCAGGTTGGTCGATGATTTACCCAAGTTGATTCAGCACAACATCGATCAATTTACCCCTGAAGTTCTTCAGAGAATCAACCAACACGTCAATGAGGCGAAGACCGGATTTTTTGATACCCATCCTTGTGACCGTGAACGCTATGATAGTGCGAGAAAGGAGAATACGGACGGAGTCTTTCAATTGGAATTGCCCTCTACGGTAGTGTTTTCTGACTTTGAAGATCTCAGCAAGGCGGTCACTTGGGACTACTATCAAGGGATTTTTGGGGAGAATTTAAGGGCTACCCAGGTTCATCCCATCCATGAACTGTTGGAACGCCAGGATGTAGAGAAGGAAGACTTTAATGCACTCCACAGGTATTTTCAGGGAACATTTCGGGGGAGTCGGTATCTGATGCTCTCCAAGGACACCGCCGATTTTCCCAATGAAAAAGAAGAAGCCTTCAAGTCTATCAGCGACCAGAGAGGAGCCTATCTCCAGCATGTTGATAAATACAAAGAAGATTCAAGATTGCATGCTAAAGTATCTCCTGCAATGAGAGACAAGCTTCACAGTGAACTGGAGGAGTTTGAACGCATTGCAGCCAAGCGTTTGAAATTCACTCTACAGCTCTTGGATTCTCCAATCCTTACAAGTGGTATTGAGGATGCCAAGAAGCTACGTGCTCGTTCTGGTCAACTTTTGGAGGTAAACAGAAAGCTCAACTCTCACAAACGGGTTATTGAGGATTTATCCGGTATCCTCGAAAAGCAGGGAGAACTCTTTCAGATTGTATCAAAGGATAACAGTAATGAATCTGCCATTAACTCCTTGCTTCTCAACAGCGATGAGATTCTGGAATGCGTGAACAAGGTCCGCCATCCATTGTTAAGTGTTCCTTACCCCTTTGATCATGCTATAAAGAACATCTCCACGGGTGGATTTCTGCAATCAGATTTGGGTAAAGGGTTGGCTCATGACCAGGTCTTCCATATTGGGGATGATTTTGTTCAATCCTTTGTTCGGTTCCGAGCACGAGTCATTGGGCACCTTTGTGTAATTGCAGAGAAAGTTGAGAAAGAGTTGGGCATGGAGCCCTTACCGGAACCCAAAGAAGAGGAAGGATAACAACGTGTATAAAACCATTTGCCGGGTCTTGTTATTGCTCCTTGTCTCCCGTTCCCATGGAAGTGACTTTGATAACTGGTATTTTGATTTTTTTTGGGGGATGTCCCAATGATTGTTAAATTTCAGGTGTGTTTCCTCGGCTGTTT
>CAYSOI010000645.1:0-2659 GCA_964432425.1 uncultured Opitutales bacterium
TTCTCTAAGGATTCCCCTTTACCCGTGTCTTGGGTTGTTCAAGTTTATGGGCAAATTCAAACCTGCTGCGGGCAACATCATGAAAAAAAACCTCTCCCTTCTGACCCTACTGGTCTTTGCGTTCAATCTCTCTGCACGGGACATCCGGTATGTGGAAAAGTTTAGTATTGCGGAGAATCGGGAGGAGGCTCTGAAGGAGTTGATACCAGGGACGCGGGATTACTATTATTACCATGCACTGGATGCTCAGAATCGGGGAGATGAGGCGGAGTTTGACAAGATCGTAAAGGCATGGATTGCCCGCCACAAAGTCACTGGCCGAGTTCGGGAAATACTGAATCGCCAGGCTTTGTTGGATTACGAAAAAGACCCCGGAAAATCGCTGGCCTACATCAAGGATGAGTTGAACATTTACTTCAATCATTCCAAACGGGTCGAAGGCCGGAAACCTTCTCATCCCATCAAAGTCGACCCCAAAGTCATTTCCTACGACGCCTTTCTCAAACGTTCCCTTCGCAACAATACCGTGTCCAACGTCGAGCACCGCAGTATCTGGAAGCTCGATCCATCGGGTTACAATGAGTCCCGGCTTCGTCACTGGCTTGGACGTGTACTTCGCCCGGACATACCCAACCTTACAAAATGGATCATCAAAGACCTTCGCCACAAAAACTCCGGCGGTTTCGGATCGCACACAATTCATCACAATCTCCTGCTTTCCCAATACGACGAACTTCTGGAACTCGAACCCAAACTCCTCGACAACTCCCATTTTATCCACGCCTACCTCAAACGTCTCGCTCCTTCCGACGACATCGACATCCGGTACAACCCGGAGGAAAAGGAAAAGTACCTCAACCGCCTGCTTCAGTTTGTCCGTCGGCTTTCTCCGGCTCACAATACACTCAAGGCCACCGTCCTGCACGAAATCCTCAAGACCAGTCAAGCCGCAGGAAACTACGACCGTGCACTCTTCCTGGAATATCTCAATCTTCCACGCTCCACTCACTACTTTCAGCCCAAGCTCCGGGACTCCCTCATTCGTCAAAAGAACGCCCGTTACATCCAGCAAGGCCAAAATTTTCAGGACCGCATCCAAGTCCCGCCCGTCTACAATGAAGAACCACTTGTCCGGGACTATCTGCTACACTTTTTCAAGGAAGACCAGAACATCGATGGCTTCGTTCACTACCTCAAGGACAGTTACCTCAAGCCCCTCCTTGCCGAAGCGAAACTTGTTAACGGCATTGGCAACCCGGAGCAATGGTTCTCCATGCTGGGGACCTCCGCAGTCCAACGCCTCAAGGACCGCATCGACATCGATTTTCTGCCTCAAAACCAAACCCTCTACGCCCCGCAGGATTCCGTGTCTCTCAAGGTTGCCACCAAGAATGTCGAGAAACTCCTCATCAAGGTCTACCGCATCAACACCTTTAACTACTACAGCCAGAACTTTAAACCCATCGACACGGCCCTCTCCCTCGACGGCCTCTCTGCGACATGGGAACGCACTCTCGAAATCGATGCACCTCCCATGCGTCGCATTGAGAGAACCCTTCAATTCCCGGAACTCAAGGGCAGGGGAGTCTTTGTAATTGATCTCATCGGCAACGGCCGCAGCAGTCGTTCCCTCATTACCAAAGGCCAACTCCGCATTCTCGAAAAAACCGGACCCGCCGGTCACGAACTCCGCATCGTCGACGGCCAAAACCAACCCCGTCCGAAAGCCACCGTTTGGATTAGCGGCAAGGAGTACACACCCGGCAAAGATGATAACGTCATCCTCATCCCTTACTCCAATCGCCCCGGAAACCAACAAATCATCCTTCGCGACGGCGACTTCAGCACACTCTCCAGCTTCTCTCATTTGGCCGAAGCCTATTCCTTGCAGGCTGGCATCCACCTGGATCGGGAATCCCTCATCCGCGGCAAAACCACCAAGGCCACCCTACGTCCCGTTCTTCGACTCAATGGCTGGAAAATCTCCCCCTCCTTGCTCGAAAATACACGGCTTCTGATTCGGACGACAGACTACGAAGGCATTGCCACCACCAAAGAGATCAAGCTGGAGAAATTCGCCGACGACACCGACTACATCCACACTTTCTCCGTACCCAACAAAGCCAGTGATCTTCACTTCACCCTCCTGGCACAGATTGAAAACCTCAGCCAGGGCAAGAAACAAAACCTTTCCGTTCAACAAAGTTATCAGATCAACAGCATCGACAAAACCCTCTATCTCGATTCTCCGCACCTGAGCTTTGCCGACGATCAGTACGTGCTCGATATCCTGGGCAAAAACGGAGAACCGCTTCCAGACCGCCCGGTCTATCTCGAATTCAAACACGAAGACTTCAGGCCCACACACGGCTACTCCCTCAAGTCCGACCCATCTGGTCGTGTTTACCTCACGGCCATGCCTGGCATCCAGTGGATCAAAGTACGCAATGCCGACAACCAGCAATACTTCTGGAACATCGCTTCCGAACGCCATGGCCGCCACACCCTGCCCAGTATCCTACACGCAGCCGTAGGGGAAAGCATCCGCATCCATCTCCCCCGTGATCCCAAACGTCGCAAACCTTCTCAAGTCTACTCCCTTCTACAACTCCGCAAGAACGATTACCATACGGACTTCACCACATCGGCCCGCATCCAA
>CAYSOI010000646.1:0-2656 GCA_964432425.1 uncultured Opitutales bacterium
CCCTCTATGTCGGCTCCAGTGACTCCAAACTCTATGCCCTCAACAACAACAATGGCACCGTAAAATGGGAGTTTCTTACCGATGCGGGAGTCCGCACACCTTCCACAATTGCCTCCGATGGCACCATCTATTTTGGAACCAACAATGGCACAGTCTACGCCATACAGGGTTCCTCCGGACCAGCAGACTCTCCATGGCCCATGTTCCGACAGAATGTACGGCGAATGGGCCGACTCCAAACTCAGACCTTTTCATTTGAACTCGTTTCCGGTGAAGGCGATTCTGGAAATGCCGCCTTCCTGATCGAAGAGGACCACCTGAAATCCTCTGTAGAGTTCGACTACGAAACCAAATCCTCCTACTCCATCCGGCTAAAAGGTACGGATACCGCGGGGAACTCCCTCGAGAAGACCTTTACCATCCAGGTACAGGATGTGTATGAACCCACACCTCCTTCGAACCTCATTCTGGACAATCATCAGATAGACGAGAACCAACCGATTGGCACGGTTGTAGGAACACTTTCACTGGAACACACGGAAGCACAACCCAATCCGTTCACGGAGGTAAAGCAAGCAGCCTCCATAAACCCTGAAGTGACGCTTGTTCTCAAAGAGGATGGTACACTTTTGCGGGCTAATTTCTCTGACTACAGCCAGGAACCAATAACCACCAACGTAGAAAGAATTGAAGCGGTTTCATATGAGTCTTTTTACGGATTGAGCCTCATACTGAAAACGGATGGCTCTCTTTGGCAATATGACGTACTTGCCGATTCTGTTCTGGTGCAAATCGCCGATTCGGGGGTCACAGATATGGCCGTTGATCCCAATCAAACCATCTTTCGAAAAGAAGATGGGTCACTCTGGCAATATGA
The DNA here is from genome assembly GCA_964432425.1 of uncultured Opitutales bacterium. GTDB lineage: Bacteria > Verrucomicrobiota > Verrucomicrobiia > Opitutales > JABJCN01 > JAYPDO01. The sequence continues at coordinate 878 of CAYSOI010000646.1, forward strand.
CCAATTGGAAGTAAAAGATAATTCAGAAAGACTGTATGGTCATCATCGTCCTGGATCTCTCGCACCTCCAGAGAAAATTGTAGAATCTGGAGTTGTTTCCCTATCCATATCGGGAGGTGATGATAATGAAATCCTGTTTACAACGGAAGGTGGGACCTTGTGGAAACTCGGGGAAAACGATCAGGCTCCAGTCAAACTTGAAGATGCCGATGTGCTGAAATTAAAAGGCCGGAGTATTATCAAAAAGGATGGATCACTCTGGATTAGAGGAGACACAAAGAAAGTGGATTCTGATGTCCATTACGCCCTTTACACCTATATACGAATAGTAGAACAAGAGAGCTTATTATATTTGAAGAAAGATGGCACACTCTGGGGGTGGGGTTATAGCGAATTTGGGAAATTTGGGACAGGTAATAATAGAGAGAGAACAGAACAACCTATCCAAATCCTAAATTCAGGTATTAAAGATATTTTCTTAGGAGAAATGCACAGCCTGATTGTCAAAGAGGATGGTACTTTGTGGCGAATGGGTCATCTGACTCACGACGTTTACTCTGAAGATCAATCTACTTTTCTGGATCATCCAAATTTTATTAAAATCCTGGATTCAGGAGCGACAAGTATTTCAGGCGTTTCCGCATTTGACCCAAGCCATACTGGAAATGCTGCCTTCAGTTACTATCTCACTGGGGATGGTTCCGTAATGCACATGGGGAACATAGAAGGATATTCCGATCATGGCCACTTCATACCAACCAAGCTGGCGGGTCCCGGTATTCAAAAATACGATGTCTCTCATCCAGAAGATGACCACAGCACGATGGACCTATTATTCATACAAGGTAACGGCGAGCTTTGGAGAATGAAAGGAAACAAATATAATCACTCTGATTTTGCTTGGGGAGATACGAAACCTGAAAAGATTGTAGACTCTGGAGTTAAAGATGTCGCGGCTGGTAAATGGCATGCAGTTTTTCTGAAGAATGACGGTTCCATATGGGAAATTAACAAATCTGACCCAAAAAAGATCGTAGACTCAGGTGTAACAACAATTGCCACAGGGAGTGAATCCTCCTTTTATGTTATGGAAGATGGCTCTCTATGGGCAAAAGGCTCCATTAAGAGACAAACCATCAATGAAAAAATCCATGATTCAGGCGTCACGAAAATAGCGGCAGGGGCCAATCACCTACTCTATATTACTGAAAATGGTGCACTTTGGGCAATGGGTGACAACGGAAAGGGACAATTAGGTGATGGAACAAAAGAAGATCGATTTACCCCAATACAAATACTGGAGTCTGGAGTGGTAGAGATTTCGGCCTCCAACGAAACCAGTCTCTTTTTGAAGAAAGATGGATCTCTTTGGGGAATGGGAAACAATTCCAGCCAACAAATTGTGATTGGAGAGACTGTCCTACCAACACCTAATAAAATCCTGGAATCTGACGTATTAGAATTTGCTGCGGCAGGAAATCATACACTGCTCATCAAAACAGATGGCACCTTTTGGGGCAAAGGCGATAACAGGCAGGGGGTCTTGGGAAATGGAAGGTACTACGAAGATTACCTCCAATTCAATGGTTCATCCATTCCCTATCACCCAAGGCCTGAGAATCTATATAAATATGAATTGGTTGATGGAAATGGGGATTCAGGAAACTCTGCCTTCCTTATAATAAACAACCAATTGCTGACCAAAGACAGCTTTGACCACGAAACCCAATCCAGCTACTCCATCCGGGTCAAAGGTACCGATTCCGGAGGTAACTCCAT
>CAYSOI010000647.1:0-2641 GCA_964432425.1 uncultured Opitutales bacterium
TTGAGCACTTTACACCGGAAAAGGTAGGGAAGGAGTTTGAATTGCCACGAATCCTGAAGCCACTGGAGCCGGTCCGTAATCATTTCTCCGTCTTATCTGGTCTGGATAATTCCGAACCTGGACATGGTGGCGGAGATACCTGGCTGACTCAGGTTAAGCTGGATGCAACGCCAGGGTTTGCGAAGAAGAATTACATTTCTGCGGATCAAGTGGCTGCCGAAGCGTTGGGGCAGGATACCCGTTTTCCTTCTTTGGAGTTATCTGGCGTGGCTCCAACAGATTCCACGACCTATGCCCGTTCACTGGCCTGGAGTGCAGATGGCATTCCTCTTCCCGGAGAAAGTAGTGTTCGTGCCGTCTTCGAGAGACTCTTTAAAGATGAGACCAAAGAAGGTTTGCAGCAAACACTGCGTCGTTTGAAACGCAAAAAGAGCATTCTGGATACAGTCCTGGATCCCGCGAAGAAGCTGCAGGGAAATCTGGGACGGGCAGACCAGCAGAAGCTGGACGAGTATCTGACTTCTGTTCGGGAAGTGGAGAAGCAGATTCAACGGGCGGAAGAATGGGCCACTCGACCCAAACCGAAACCCAATGCTTCCACTCCTGCATCGGACCCGCATCCGGAACGTGCCCGAAGTGCCTTCATCAAAGCCATGTTCGATATGATGGTGTTGGCTTTTCAAACCGATTCTACCCGAGTTGCCTCCTTTATGACCGGTCGTGAGGCTGCTAATTCTGTTTACACGGAAATTGGATCTTCCGATGGCCATCATGCCCTGTCGCACTGGACAACAGAGGAACAGAAGGAGAAGTTTGTAAGGTTCAACACCATGGACATTGCCCAACTTGGATATTTCCTGCAAAAGCTCCAGGCTATCAACGAAGGAGACCAATCGATGCTGGAAAGTTCGATGGTGGTTTGCGGAAGTGCGTTACGTCGTGCAGGTCATTCTTCCCAAGCCGTTCCCTGTCTCATTGCTGGAGGTGGAAGCGGTAAGCTCCGACAAGGGCAGCATGTTCAGTTTCCTGAGAATACTCCGATGGCGAACTTGCTTCTGACGCTGTTGCAACAATCTGGAATAGAGCAGGAATCTATTGGGCTCAGCACCGGAACATTGAGCGAAATTACAGCGTGAATAAATTGATATACATAATTTATGTTCTGCTGGCAACACAGCTGGTTGCTAAGGAATTGCCAAAGGAACTTTCCATTGACCTGGGGGAAGGGGTGAAGATTGAGTTTGTGCGGATACCTGCTGGCTCCTTTCAAATGGGTTCACCAGAAGACGAAGAGGACCGCAACAAAGACGAAAGCCCCCGGCACCAAGTCACGATTGCCAAGCCTTTTTACATGGGGAAGTATGAGGTGACTAATGCTCAGTATCGACGTTTTGCAGAACGGCACAATTCCAAGTGGTATATGGAAAATGAGAAGAAGTACGACCTCAATGGCGATGACCAGCCTGCAGTATTTGTTCACTGGAAGATGACCGAGTGGTATTGTGCCTGGTTAAAGGAAAAGCTGGAGGGGCGTTTCCATGTTCGGCTTCCCAGTGAAGCAGAGTGGGAATATGCGGCCCGAGGTGGAGATAATCGTCGATATCCCTGGGGAAATGAGTGGCCTCCTCCCAAAGGTGCTGGAAACTTTGCTGATGCTTCTAACCAGAAGGAAATGGGCATTTATTGGCCAAGTGCTGAAAACTATGAAGATGGTTTTCCAGTCACAGCTCCAGTGGGGAGTTTTGCTCCTAATCCCTTTGGACTCTATGACATGGGAGGCAATGCCTGGGAATGGTGTGAAGATGTCTTTCATAAGAATTATGAAGGTGCCCCGACCGATGGGAGTTCCTGGGACCCGGACTTCATTTGCGACAAAAAACGCCTTCGCCCTATTCGCGGAGGTGCCTGGCATTCCTTCCGTAAAAGCGTTTTGCGAACCGCCTACCGAGGTAACATTCATTTCAAATATGATGCGGTCCGGAAGATCGCCCAGGGTTATGACCATGTGGGATTTCGGGTGGTGTTGGTGGAGCCGGCAAGGGTTGAGACAGGGAAATGAACCTCTCCACCTCTTGCCCCAAAGGGGCTTAACACGATAGCCCTGTGTGCCAACCCTGGGTTTATATGTATTCACATATACTAAGCACTGAAAGTGCGTAACACAAAATGACAGGTTGATTTTGTTACGCCCCTACAGGGCTTGATTCTTTTTGCATCATGCATTCCCAGGGTTGAAACCCTGGCTTTCTTGTTATACCCCGTTGGGGTAGAAGTAGATGCTAATTTAGGTCACAGGCTTTGACCTGGAGTACAGAGTAGGGATGTAGGGCGAGGATGTTGACGTTGCCGTCCTGTGTTTCGCAGATGCCAAGGATGACGTATTTGGAGACGAATTTGCCGTTGGGGAGTGTGGTGAAGCCGGCGTGGAATTTGAGGGGTTTGCCTTGGTCGTCTTTGAATTGGGTGAAGTCGGGATTGGTGACTTCGACGACTCCGAGGTCAACTGGGGTTTTGTCGCCGGGGCGATAGCGGACAAGGTGGAGGAGTCGGCCAGCTTTGGTGGGAATAGTGACTCCGAGCCATGCGGTTCCAGAGGGTCCGACACAGAGTGCTCGGCAATCGGTCTTTTCGGCTCCGGGGA
>CAYSOI010000648.1:0-2641 GCA_964432425.1 uncultured Opitutales bacterium
GTAGAGCCAGACCAAGGTAACCAGTAATCCGAAGGTCCCATACCATTCCATGTATTTGGGGGCCTGATTGTTGGCGCCTTCTTCAATGAAGTCAAAGTCGAGGACCAGGTTCAGGGCTGCAATGATCACCACGAACACGCTGAAGGCGATCCCCATGGGGCCATTGCTGTGGATCAGTGGCATTTGAATGCCAAATAAGGAAAGAATCAAGGAGAGGATGTAGTAGAAGCAAATGCCCAAAGTGGCTGCGACAACCCCGAGTTTAAAGTTTTCCGTAGCTTGGATTAATTTGGTTTGGTAGGCCAGTAACAAGCCAGCCATCACTCCAAAGGTCAGGAATACTGCCTGAGTCACAATTCCTGGATAAATGTATTCGAACTTTAATGAAATACCGCCGAGAGCCAGCCCTTCCAGCAGGGCATAGGGGATGGTCGTATAGGGAGCCCACTGTTTGTTGAAAATTGTCACTACCGCTAAGATGAGACCTCCAATGATGCCGGTCCAAATCAGAGCGGATGGAGCGGTGCCGTTATACCCCAGATTCCAGATCCAACAGGCAGAGAGCAATAGTGCTCCAAGGGCAAGAAAAGTCTTATTGACCGTTCCTTGGATTGTCATCACCTGCTGATTCGCAGCATGGGATAGGTTTTTGAAGGTGTCAGGTTTCAGTGCTGGATTTGCAGATCTCATGGTAAGTGATTCCTTTGGCTGATGAATTATTAAAGTTTCAACTATATTTTCTGTCGGTCTGCAAGATTACACTTTGAACAGATTTTTCTTGAATTGATAGCACTGATATCACATGGTCTGTTGCATGGCACAATTATTGGTGAGAAATCTGGAGGAGGAATTGGTTCGGCGTTTGAAAAAACAGGCAGGGGAAAACGGCATTTCCGCGGAGGAGGAGCACCGGAGGATACTTTGGAATGCATTGATGGAGGAGGAGTCCACGGAGCCGGTTACCTTCAAGGAGCACTTGTTGTCCATGCCGGATACGGAGGATGAGACCTTGTTTTCAGGGAAATGAGGTTTTGAGGAGAATATTTGAAATTTGATGTGATATGAGCAGCGGTTGGTTACTGGATACGAACATTGTTTTCGAACTGAGGAAGCAGGATCAGATGAATTTGGGGCTGCGGGAGTGGTTTACTGGAATTGAGGAAGAAGGCATCTACCTGAGCGTAGTCACTCTGGGGGAAATCAGGAAAGTCCTCGAAAACCTGCGGAAGGAGGATACCATTCAGTCTATTGTTTTTGAGCGTTGGCTGGAGACGCTTCAGCAAACCTTCTGGGAACGGTTGCTGTGGATTGATCCAGACATTTCCAATGAGTGGGGGAAGCTGCAGGCAATGCGTTCCCTTCCTCCTCAGCAAGGCTATCTGGCCGCCACAGCCTTACGACAAGACCTGACCCTTGTGACTAAGGAAGTCGGGGTTTATCAGGGATTGGGTATTGAGGTGCTGAACCCTTTTTCTGAGTAATTCATTTCCCCTAACGGAGACACCATTTGCGGAGGTCCAGGTAGAACTCGGCGTACTTGCTCTGGGTCGCAAACGCGGTGTTGGGAATGATGATCCCGACTTCAGACAGAATGAAAATGTGACTATTGGTGGAGGCCAGATACTTGATTTTTTCAAGAGACACCGTCATGGAGCCTCTTGGGCTGGTGATATCAATATAGCTGGGCGTGACGATGAGCGTTCTCTCTCCAAGGCTAGATTGTTGACGTGGAGTGATTACGGTCTTGCTGAAATCCTTGGTCACCAGAATCGCCAGACGGGTGAGGAGTTCATCCTTATTCATATCATTCACTTTTTTCACAGCGAAGAAAATCCCCACCAGGGCAAGGAGTGGAAACAGTCCATACATCCAAATAGGCCAGTCCGCACCTGCGAAGGTCACGATTCCATAGATCGCACCGACTACCAGCAGCCCAATGAAGCCTCCGATGAAGGCGGTTACAGGATATAGAATCCACTTCCTCAACACTGCGGTGGCCCACTGAAACCCGGAATACGCCACCAGATCATCACGACCTAATTCGTATTCAAGTTTATATTCCTGCATGGCCATCGGGTTCAGATCCAATTAATCTTGCGGTGGTGACTAAGCAACCTGAGAGATCTTTCAAGGTTTTGTACAGGAAATGTTTGTTTCCCAGGTCTGCCCAATTGGTGATCCTGTTCTGATTGTAGAGATTCCACTGAGGAGTTCTTCCTGGCAATATCAATATGGAGAATCTATTTGCTTAGGAAAACCTCGCTTTGGATGACATGCAGGATCAGGGATTTAAATCCGTAGCCATGCTTGCGGGTCTGGCTGACAATGTCCTTCACCGTGCGACGATCCGCATAATGCAGGGTGCTTCCGGTTCCATAGATCAGCAATTGCTCCGCCAAATTCTTTGCGATTTGGTCTTTGTCCTGCAAAAGGATTTTCTTGAATTCATCAATATTGGCAAAGGGAGTTCCATCGGAAGTTTGGCCTCCTGGTTCCACGGGTTTGGCCACGAATACTTTGACCGGGCTTTTCTCCCATTTTTCAGTCAGTTTCCGAGGATGATTCTCCAGCACAACGTGATCAATGCCTTCGCCGCCTCTGGCCACTCGATAACGTTCACGCCAACCGCCCAGAACATCGA
>CAYSOI010000649.1:0-2628 GCA_964432425.1 uncultured Opitutales bacterium
CGAGATCGTAGAGTTCGTAGCCGCCTTTTTTGAGGCGGATGAGTTTTTGGTTTCCGCGGATGATGGAGGCGGCTTTGCCGGCTTCGTGGATGAGGAAGTCGCGGGGGCGTTGGTAGCCTTCTCCGGTGAGGGTGGGGGCGATGGAGACTCCGTCGATGCCGAGGGGGATTTCGGCTCCGGCGAGTTCGCAGAAGGTGGGGAGGAGGTCGGTGATGTCGATGACCTTGTGGGAGTCGGTTCCGGCTTTAAGTATGGAGCTGCGGTGGATCTTGGCGGGCCATCGCATGAGGGTGGGGACGCGGATGCCGCCTTCGTAGATGGTGCCTTTGTTGCCGCGTAAGCCGCCGTTGGCGTCGAACTCGGTGTTGTTGCTGCCTCTTGGGCCGCCATTGTCGGATTGGAAAATAACGAGGGTGTTGTCGGCCACAGAGTCAGAATTGTCGCCGTCGCCATTGGGGTCTTCGAGGGCGGCGAGAATATTGCCGAAATGGGCATCAATTCTTGTTACCATGGCGGCCCATTGACGGGATTGGGGCGAGAGTTTGGCAAAGTGGGGATCGTCTTGGTAAGCACTGTCCCAGCCGGGAAGTTTTTCGATTTCCTTGAAAGGTGCATGCGGGATCTGGACGCCGACAATGCCAAAGAAGGGTTTGTTGGATTCGTTGTAGTCTTTGGCTCCGTTGCGGACAAAGTCGAGGGCTTGGAAACAGTAGAGGTCGTCACAGTAGGCCGGAGTGGGGTAGTCGGGATGATTGTGGTTGGAGGGTTGTTCGGGGTAGTCTTTGTTGCCTATATATTTGGCCATGCTGTTGGGGATGAGGTGGAGTCCGCCTTTGCTGCCTTTGGGGGCGGGAGAATGCCAGAGAGTGGGTTGGTAAAAGGTGTGTGCCCGGACGTGATGGAGTTCGGCCAGGACATGTTGGTAACCGTGGGAAGTCGGGAGGGTCTGGACGTTGACGATCTCCGGGTTTTCCTGATCCTTGGAACCGCCGTAACCCCATTTGCCCCAGTAGCCAGTGGTGTAGCCTGCGGCGGAGAGTGCATCGCCCATGGTGATGTCGTCGGCCCGGATGGCTTTCTTGGCATTGTCGGGATCATTGCGGTCGGCAAAGGTGTGGCCCTGGTGGAATCCGGTTTGTTGGGAAGAACGGGAAGGGGAGCAAACGGTGCATCCGTAAGAACGGGTGAAGTTGACCCCTTCGGCCGCCAACTTGTCGAGGTTGGGAGTTTTGACCGTGGGGAGACCTTTGGCTCGTCTTTCTGCCTGAGCATTGGGGCCGATGGAACCCCAGCCCATGTCATCGACGTAGAAGTAAAGGATGTTGGGGCGAGGTGCTTCTGCAGCGAAGCAGGGAAGGGCGGCAAGTAGGAGGAGCAGGAGAGGGTTTTTCATGATGGGTGAATCCTTGGGGCGGGGAGAGTGGACGGTCAAGGTTGATGTTTGGATTGGGGAGAGGGATTATTAACGCGAATTGAAAAGAATGAATACGAATGACACGAAGGCTGGTTCTTCGTGGACATTTGGGGAGTTTTGAGTTCTTTGGTCGCAATAAATATGAAGCTCTTCACCTTCCTCTTTCTTGCTGTACTTTCACTTTCGCTGAATGCGGAAACTTTGCCGCCGTTGGTAGATGGCAAGGCTCCTCAAAATTATGAAGAACTGTGGAAGGGATTTGATCCACGAAAAGAGCCTTTGGATGTGGAGGTGCTGAAGGAGTGGGAAGAGGAGAATGTGGTCATTCGGATCGTACGTTATCGAATCGGAATTTTTAAAGGGAAGAAAGCGATGATGGCTGCGGTGTATGGGTTTCCGAAAGGTGGAAAGAGTCTGCCAGGGCTTCTCCAAATCCATGGTGGTGGGCAGTATGCAGATTCCAAGGCGGTAGTGACCAATGCCAAGCGGGGGTATGCTACGATCTCGATTGCCTGGGCGGGTAGGATCAGCTCTCCCAAGTACCGGGTAAGTCCCAAGGAAGTCAAACTTTTCTGGGAGAACAAGACTGAGGATCCGGCCTACAAGGTGACCACGGACTGGGGTGCTTTGGATGCGTACCATGCTCCGAGTCGTAATGGTAAAGATGCGTTTGCCTCTATTCCGGATGGTTCGCAGGAATGGACGTTGGATGATGTGCCGTCACCAAGAAACAACTCCTGGTTTCTGGTCACAATTGGAGCCCGTCGAGCCCTGACTTTTCTGGAGCAACAACCCGAAGTGCATCCTCCCAGTCTTGGTGTTTACGGTCACTCCATGGGCGGAAAGTTGACCATTGCCACGGCGGCCTCAGACAAACGGGTGATAGCCGCGGCACCTTCCTGCGGCGGTATAAGTGATCGTTACAATCTCGATCCTCTTCACAGCAAGACCATTGGCGATTCCCCGGCCCTCCAGCATGTCATTTGTCCGACCATTTTCCTGAGTCCGGCGAATGATTTTCATGGGCACATCAACAATCTTCGGGACACGATTCAGGAAATGTGTTGTGCCGAATGGCGAGTGACCTGTTCTGCACATTTGAATCATCGGGATTATCCTGAAAATGAAGTGGCGACTCAGCTCTGGTTTGATAAACGGCTAAAGGGCTCATTCGAATGGCCGAAGACTCCCAAGACGGAATTGGAACTGAAGCC
>CAYSOI010000650.1:0-2628 GCA_964432425.1 uncultured Opitutales bacterium
CTGCTGCAGCCTGCTGCCGCTTTCACGGGCATAGCCTGCTGTGCCCTTCCTGTCTGCCGGGGAGAAAGCACCACCTCTATTCTGATTACCCACGCTTAAAATTCCTGCACACCTGATCCGGTTGCAAGTCCTGCTCAAACTCCGACTCCGGCAAATCATTCAGACTTTGGGTTGTCCCCCAGTTAAAAACCCTTTCAAACCAAGGCAGCCATTTCTCATCCCGAATGATGTTAAGGAAATAGATCTCGTGTTCCTTTTCCTTGATTCCCATTTCCTGAAGGATGGCATCATGTTCCGTGATCCCCAAAGCATGAAACTTGTGGATCATCACGAAATACTCACAGACATTACCGCTCGCCAGCTTTCCGGCGAAAAAGTAGGGCATAAACCGACCAATGGCGTGGCAACTCATACTGATCAGCCGACCAATGATGTGGAATTTGAATTCCAACCATTTGGAGACAGGAATCCCGTATTGGTTCATAATTTGAAGAACGTACTTTCGATGATCCCATTCGTCCTGCTCAATCTAATGAACCGCGTCCTTCTCCTCAGCATGCCCCAGAGATTTGGCATGGCCAATGTAAGCAAAAGCCGCGGCTTTCTCTGCAGAATATGCTAACTGCAAGGAACGGACTAAGGATGGATCCTTCAGGGTCATTAGGCAAACAACCTAACCCTCAAGCAGACCCCGCAGCAAGAACCTACGGCAGTGGAAGCAAAAGTATTACAAAATGGAATCAACTCCATCCATCGGCTTGGGGAGCTGATGCGGCAGGTTCTGCACCAGCACTGTCCGACAGTAGATACTCGGGATTCAGTGCATGCAGATCCTCTGGAACAAACAAGCCGTCCTTGCGGATCAATTCGCCATCAAAAGAGATGGTGCCGCCGCCGTATTCGGGGCGTTGGATGCAGACGAGGTCCCAGTGGACTTGTGAGCGGTTTCCGTTGTCGGCTTCTTCGTAGGCTTGGCCGGGAGTGAAGTGGAAGGAGCCGGCGATTTTTTCGTCAAAGAGGATGTCCCGCATGGGTTCGAGGATGTGCGGGTTGAAGCCGATGGCGAATTCGCCGATGTAGCGGGCTCCTTCGTCCTGATCCAGGATGTCATTGAGTCGTTCGTTGTCGCTGCCGGTGGCTTCGATGATTTGGCCGTCTTTGAATTTGAGGCAAATGTTGTCAAAGGAATTGCCTTGGTAGACGGTGGGAGCGTTGTAGGTGATTTGGCCTTGAACGCTGTCACGTATGGGGCAGGAGAAGACTTCTCCGTCGGGGATGTTGCGGCGACCGCCACAGGGGATGGCGTCGATGCCTTTGATGGAGAACTTGAGGTCGGTGCCAGGGCCGGTGATATGGACTTCGTCGGCAGCAACCATGCGATTTTTGAGGGCGTCCATACCTGGAATGAGGAGGGAATAATCCATGGTGCAGACATCAAAATAGAAGTCCCGGAAGGCTTCGGAGCTCATCATGGCTTGTTGGGCCATGCTGGGTGTAGGCCAACGGAGGACGACCCACTTGGTCTTCTTCACCCGCCAATCGAGAACGGGTTTCAGGGTATTGGAGTAGAGGCCCATATGTTCGGAGCTGACATCGGAGAGTTCGAAGATGTTGTTGGCAGCCCGGATGGCGACGTAGGCATGCATGTTTTTCATGCGGGCCAGTTCCCACTCGGCCAATTCCTCAAACTGTTCTTTGGTTCCGTACTTGATAAACTCCCGGTTGACCTCGGACTCCTGGAGGTTGACAAATGGAGTCGCACCGCATTCACGGACTGCCCGGATCAGAGCCAGCACCATGTCGGTCGGCGTGTTGTGTGCATCGATGAGGATGTTTTCTCCCTTTTGCAGGTCGACGGAGAAGCCGATTAAATTTTTGGCGAGTAAGTTATAGCGAGGATCCATATTTTTGCGGTTCTTGGTTCTTTGTTCTTGGTTCTTTGAAGTTGCAGCTCTTTGAGTGGGTAAGTCAGAAAGGGATGTTATTGGCCTCGGCGGATGGAGGCGGTGGGGAAACTGATTCGCATCCGGTAGACGTTCTTGGTCCGGTTGAAGATCTTGCCGGTGTCCAGATCAATGCGGTCCGGCACATCGACTTTGTTGACATCGAACACGGCCCGGTAGCCTCGTTCGGAAAAAATGTCCAGTGCCATGGCAATGGCTTCGGGGTCATCAAAGATGTGGTCTTCGGTATTGATGTAGGTGAGACCGGAGATGGCGTGACGACGAATGATGGGAAAGAATTTGTTTTCGAGCAGGTCGACGACTTTGAGGAAGAGATGGGTATGGTGTTCCTGGTACTCTTCCAATCGGTTAACCAGGTCTTGCCGGGCATGGTGCCGCAGGGAAGAATAGACCGGTAAGCGGGAAAGGGTGTCATAGGTCTCGTCATTGAGTTCCAGTGTACTCTGGTAACGCATTTCTTCGATGATGCGTTCCTGCACTTTCTCAATCGTGCCATGGGCATTGATGAGGTGATAATGGAAGATTTCCCGTAAGCTTTTGAGAGATTCGTAGGTCTTTTCCTTGAAGGTGCGGTAGCGCTTGTGAGCGGTGGCCTCATCCATGTCGGTGGCCCGGACATCCACTTCTGTCCCGATCCCCGTGAGCCGGACTTTTTCATTGAACT
>CAYSOI010000651.1:0-2623 GCA_964432425.1 uncultured Opitutales bacterium
CCACCAATGATGCACCGTTTATTGGTGGCATTGCAGCTATATCCGGCGATGAAGATACCACCATTTCCTTTACTGTACCGGGCCAGGTCACTACGATCGCAGGAGATGGCACTGCAGCTTTTGCTGATGGGAATGGACTTGCCGCACAATTCACAAACCCATCGGGAATTGTACAGGATTCTGTAGGCAATTTCTTTATTGCAGACCGTAGCAACCACAGGATTCGGAAAATTGACACAAATGGGGATGTCACGACCTTTGCAGGAAGTGGTGTTGCAGGCAGTGCAGATGGCACCGGTACCGGAGCCACGTTTAATGGGCCGGCTGGATTGGCCATTGACAGTGCCGACAACCTGTATGTCTCTGAAGCCTCCGGTAATGTCGTTCGCAAGATTACTTCGATTGGGGCGGTGACAACCTTGGCAAGTTCTTTATCCGGGCCATACGGGCTCGCTTTGGATGAATCCAGGAATCTTCTCTATGTGTCCGAATTCAATTCCCATCTCATCCGCAAAATTGATCTCAATCTTCCTGACAATGATGCCAATTATTTGACTGTGTTTGCAGGTTCAGGAGGAGGTGCCTATGCTGACGGCACAGGACTTGCCGCTGATTTTAGACACCCTTGGGGAATGTCTATGGACAGTGCAGGGAATCTCTTTGTCGCTGAATACGGTAACAATAGAATTCGTAAAGTTAGTCCAACCGCCGAGGTCACGACGATCGCAGGAGATGGGACCGCGGCTCATCAGGATGGAACCGGGATTGCCGCAAGATTCAACCAACCCAAGGCAGTCCTGGTGTATGATGACAACACTCTTTTCGTAGGAGATAGCGACGGATATGTCCGTGTAATAGATCTTGCGAACAATAACGACGTCACCACTCTTTTTGGAACCGGTGCCAAGACCTCGGTTGACGGTATCTTTGCTTCTGCAACAACAAGTGAGCCAACTGGTTTCTCTAGAATTGGCGAAGAAGTCTTCTTCACAGACTACACGGGTCAAGTGATACGAAAGATCAATTTTGGAGGCTCACTACTCGCCTCCGATCCCGAAGGCGACAACCTCACAATCAACCTGGCTGTCAACACCGGTACTCTCAATGTGGCCTTGCAAGGTGGAGCCACAATCACAGCCGGAGCCAATGACTCCCCCACCCTCTCCTTCTCTGGTTCGGATGCAGATGTGAAGGCCACCCTGGCTACTCTCACCTACACCGGTGAACCCGATTTCCATGGTTCCGATACCCTCACCTACTCCGTCTCCGATGGAACGGAAACGACCGCCGATGCTACCCTCAACATCACCGTCAACCCAACCAATGATGCTCCGGAAATTGATGGTCTTGCCAACGTCTCCGGTGATGAGGAAACCTTGTTCCAGGTAGTCAGCCCGCCACAGATTCTTTCCGTTGCCGGTAGTGGCACAACCGGAGCCGTGGATGCCAATGGAGCAGCTGCCAGTTTCCATTTCCCCAAAGCCTTGGCAGCCGATGCAGATGGAAATATCTACATTGCCGATCACTCGACCCATCGCATCCGCAAGCTCTCCCCCAATGGGGACGTTACCACATTTGCCGGTAACGGAACTCAGGCCACAGTCGATGGCAATGGGGCAACCGCCCAGTTCAATATGCCTTACGGCTTGGCGTTTGATTCAGCGGGCAACTTGTATGTTGCCGAATTGGGAAGTTCCGTGATCCGCAAAATCACACCAAACGGCGATGTCTCCACTTTTGCCGGACAAGCGGGAACCAATGGTTCTACAGATGGCTCCGCTGCCAATGCACGTTTCAACAGCCCCAAAGGCTTGGCCTACTACGGTCCATCCAATCTCCTCTACGTGGCAGATACCAACAACCACATCATCCGCAAAATTGACCTCAACCTACAGGAAAGCGATGCCAACTTTGTCACCACATTCCTTGGAACCGGAGCTGCAGGTGGTGCCGATGCTACCGGGACTTCAGCCCAGCTCAGTTCGCCAATCGACATTTCCGTGGATAGCGTCGGGAATCTCTACTTTGTAGACGAAGGAGGTCGCAAAATCCGCAAGTCTACGCCGGCTGGAGTCGTTACCAGCATCGCAGGTAATGGCAACAACCAGACCCTCGATGGTTTCGGAGCCTCCGCCGCCTTTGCCACCCCGAAAGCCGTATTGGTCTACGATGACAATACCCTCTTCGTCACTCAGGAAGAGCATTACATCCGCAAGATCGACTTGGCCAATTCCAATGAAGTGACCACCTTCGCGGGAGACGGCTCCACCAACCAGGTCGATGGAGCCCTGGATGTCGCCACCGTATACGGAGCCAACCGAATGCTTCGCTTCGACAACGACATCTACTTCACCTCTAACCTGGCCCACAAGATTCGCAAGATTGAGTTTTCAAAACCCATCGTGGCCCAAGATATCGATGGCGACAATCTGACCGTGAACCTCACCGTCACCAACGGCACATTGACGGTCACTCTGGCAGGAGCCGCCACCATTACCGCCGGAGCCAATGATTCCGCCAGCCTTTCCATCAGCGGCACAGAAGTGGATGTGAATGATACCTTGGCATCCCTCCAATTCCAGGGGGATGCTGGATACAACGGAGCCGCTACCCTCACCTACTC
>CAYSOI010000652.1:0-2623 GCA_964432425.1 uncultured Opitutales bacterium
AAATCGTGTCAGGTGGAGTCGTGCAGGTTTCTGCTGGCGGTTACCACACAATGTAAGTGATGGAAGATAGCACTCTGTGGGGAATGGGAGAAGGACATTTTGGCAGACTTGGCGATGGTACAACTAGTGTTAAGTACTCACCAGTGCAAACTGTGTCAGGCGGTGTCACACAGGCTTCTGCTGGTAATGAACACACGATGTTTGTGAAGGAAGATGGCTCACTGTGGGGCACGGGATTGAACTGGTTTGGTCAACTTGGCGACGGTACAGGTGAAAACCATTCCGCACCGGTGCATCTTATCAGAAAAGGTTACACAGGTTGCTGCTGGCCGTGGTCACACAATGTACGTGAAGGAAGACGGGTCGCTCATGCAAATTGGCAGACATGAGTTGTGGAGACCCATTCCAATTGGCATGCCCTTAGATTTTACTGCACACCCCGTGCTATCGCCGATTGGCCATCAACGTACGGATTCGGACAAAACCTTGGTGTTGCAGCTGTCTGCTACCATTTCCGACGGAAGCACTTTGCATTACATCGCATCTGTGGATAAGGATGAGGTCTTGGCTAATGTTAATGGTTCCATCCTGACCCTGACACCACAGCAAGGTTGGAAAGGTGAGGCTTCCATAACCGTATTTGCTAAGGATGAGCATGGCCGCTTCGACTCGGAAACCTTTCGGCTCAGGGTTTATCGGAATTACTTCTCCCAAGCAGATATTGAAGCATTGGAATCTACATTAGCGGTACATCCTGCCGACTCGGAGGCCAATTTCCAGTATGTCATTCGGGAATTGGTGGATGTGTTTGACTCGACCATTTTCAAGTCCTTGTTGACGGATATCGGCATTACTGGGGATATGTTCACTTTCACGGCCAGCGATTTAGTATATGATGGCATCCCTTCCGACATGGGTTTCAGCTTAGATCGTGACTTCCAAGTCGACGCTCTGCGATCCTATGTCCTGGATGACCTCTTACCCCTTCTGGAAAGCATGGAGGTGAGGTTCTCCACTTTGCCATCTGGAGGTACAGTGCTGCTTTACGAAGACACTGAATTTGGACAAGGCATCGATCTGGATTATGCCGACTCTCTTGTAATACGGGCGATGATCTGGGGTTTTTCTGGATTCCTGAAAATGAAGATGGCCTTGGGAGATTGGGATTATCCAGTGTCGGTGATATCCAGTTTGTACGATGCGGACATGTTGACACTTGAAAGTCTCCTTGAAGCAATTCCCAACTTGCTGGAGCAGAGGGATACTCCCCTACTCCAATCGGCATCTGCGGATTTCAAGGCTGCGGTTGACAACTACCTGGAAGCCTCACCTTTGCTCCGTTCGAGAAGCCGGACAACAGGTTTGTTCAGCCTGGGTGACGATGATTTGGCGAATGAAGCAGAATTGGTCAGCGAACTTACTAAATTGAAGCAGAGCCTGAAGGGTGCTCAACCTTGGGGGGACGATGTGACCGACCCGGTTTTTGTAAACTTAAAGCCTTTCTTTGATGGAGAAGTCGATTTAGCCAACCTGCTCCCCAAGTCAGTCGGAAACAAATTTTGGGACGAGCCTCTTCCTGACCCGACCTTTGGCGGAGTTTTCCCGGTCATGACCGAGAACCGGGCAAGAGAGTATATGTCAGAGGCCGGGATGTTCACTGATAACCTTTGGATCGGGATCGAACCATTGCAGCCCGAATTGAGGAGCGGTAACTTGGATCGGTGGTCTTGGAATGATTACGGCCAGGAGACAGGGCTTTGGTGGCGTTCTCATTGGTTTGGGATGTTTTACAAGCCCGCACCTGTGGGTTGGCCTAACTTCCAGGAAAGGATTTTTCCTACCGAATGGATGTTTCATATGCGTTTGGGTTGGGTCTATCCTGGACTGGCAACCCCTGACAGTGTCTGGTTTTGGCAGGATAGTTCGGAAAGTTGGATGTGGACAAACCGGGACATTTTCCCGGTAATGTACAGCCATACCAGCGGGCTCTGGTTCTACATCGACCAGGATGACGGGAGCCAGTACTTGTGGGTGAACAGCGAGCGGGTGAAGTTCAAATGATCCGGATTTTGGCAGTATTTCTGGCGGTCGTGTCCGTCGTAGCCGGAGGAGAAGGTTTGCTTGATCAGGACTCCATTGCGAAAGCGAAGGATGTGAAGGTCCTCATTTTCAACCAAAAATCCGGGAAGCCTGCTGGGAACATCGGTTACCATAGTCTGGAACGGAAGCGGCCCAAGCTTGGTCCGTTGACGGTGAACCTCCAGATCCTGAGGATTACAAATTTCAGGGTCGAGGTGTTACTGGACGAATCAGAAGCTGCTGGATTCAATGACCAAATGGCCAGATACATGGAGGCCAGTGCATTGCGATTCGTGGAGGCTGCTCCAGCATCATTCGTGGCTTTGCAGGACAAGGAGGTGGCGGTGAAACTCAATGCAGGTCGTGCAAAGTATGATCGCAGAGGAGGCGTTTTCTTAGCTGACGGTGTGATGTGGGAGATTGATGGTAAGCCTGGGAATGCACCGGAAGCCCGGTTGGTTTATGCCAAGGATTCAGAAGCTTGGCGTATCCTGGACCTGGATGGGAAGTTGCTCCATGAATTCGCGTTGAAGCCGCGTAAGTA
>CAYSOI010000653.1:0-2612 GCA_964432425.1 uncultured Opitutales bacterium
AGGGAAAATTCAAGGCTACTTGAGTCATTGCTGGAATCAGGTGTTCTGAACTTAGGATGAAAGATGGGAATCTCCAGAAAGTCTATGAGCCAACCCGTTCTCACTGCATCATCAAATACTCCAGTAAGTCGGCCATGTCCTGATGGCTGAGGCCACTGTCCAGATTCTCGGGCATCATCGACTTTTCCAAGGCTTTCAGGCTAATGATCTCTGCGGATGGGATTCTCTGAATTTGTCCCAAGGGTAATTTTAAGGTCAGAAGCTCATCGGTCCTTTCGGTCACGATTCCCCGCAGGAGTTCATTTTTGGTTTCGACCTCATGGGCTTCAAATCCAGGCAATACCAAGAGGTTTGGATCAATCAGATTGGTCATGATGTACACCTTGCCTTTCTCTTTCAATGTCGAGATATTGGGACCAAATGCGTGACCTCGATGCGTTGCTTTATGGCAGAAGGCACAACGTTCGCGAAAGGTTTCTTTTCCTCGGTAAGCTTTACCCTTCAAATCCAAGGCTGGGAGATAATAATCAATGACCTTGAGCCGGCGACTCACTTTCTTTCTGACCTCTTCTTTCTCTGATTCGGATTGCGACCACAACAAGGGTGTAAATTCAATCAATAGAAGAAAAATCCAGCCTTTCATCTCAACAAGATACGGGAAGGTTCTGGGACGCCAACTTAATTTACCGGAAAGTGCGACGACTTATGACCGATATGAAATCCTGGTATCTTCTTTTCTGCTTGTTCATGGGCTTATTTCCGGTCTTCCTCAATGCGGAACCTGACCATCAGTGGACATTGGATTCACCGGATTCGGATCTTTGGGAAATCAAGGGCGGAGACATCACCTTGGCAGATGGAGTGAATGGGAGGTCCTTTGTCTTTGATGGGAGTACTGTTCTGAAAGTGAAGGAGTCCTCTGGCCTGACTCATTGGGCTCAAGGTTTTACGGTGGTGGCATGGGCGAACCCATATCGCCTGAATTTGGGGCAACAGATGATTGTGGCGAAGAATGTATACTCCCGAAACCAGCGGGAGTGGGGGCTCATGATCGATAAAGATAATAAGTTTCGACTTTATGTCCGCCAGAAGGGATGGGAAACTGTGGCTTCCAAAGTTACCCCCAAACCAGGGCATTGGCATCAATTTGTCGTCGTCGCAGGAAAAGATTCAGTGGATCTCTGGGTAAACGGGGAATGGCAGGGGGCTATTTCTCTGGCAAATCCACTACCCAAAACTGCTGCTGCCGTAACTCTTGGAGGCGTGGATGACGGTGGCCGGATTTGGCAGAACTTTCATGGGGCGATTGATCAAGTGCAGTTGTTTGAACGGGCTTTAAGTTCTGAGGACATCAAAGGGCTCTATACTCCTGTTCAGGAAACGCATTCTGTGCCTAAGGCCCTTCCCAAAATGAATGCGATCTATCCACTTTGGTCCGGAGACTCGATACCCGGTGACCCAACCCAAATTCCCTTTGTTCATGCAGTGGAGCACAGTACCATTCATCGCCCTGCGGATCATCAACACAAGTTTCTTCATGGTGCGGCGATTGTGGCGTACAAGGGGGTCTTGTATGCCAACTGGGCCAACAGCCCCACCAACGAGAACGGGCCACACGAAACCTTGCAGGGGTGCCGCTCCATAGACGGCGGCAAAACCTGGAGTGAATTGGAGGTAATTGGTCCCGGTTTTAAAGGAAAGGATCGTCACAGCCATGGAATCCTCTTTGTTCATCAAGGTGAACTTTGGACGATTTGTTCAAGGTTCGGGACCGGAGAGCCGAATGGACGACGTTTTCAAGGACTTCGTGGTGAAGCCTTTGTACTCAATGAGGAAACGGACAAGTGGGAGTCCCGAGGCATTGTCATGCACAATTGCTGGCCCTACGATGAACCCGTCAAAATGGGCAACGGCAATTTCATCACGGGCGGGCAGGACAAAGATGGTTATCCTGTCGTGGCCATAAGTCGCGGCGAAGATTTTCTGCATTGGGATTCGGTGCTCATCCCTTTTCCTTCAGATCTCAGACCGAGCTTTGCTGAAACCACCGTTTGGGCGGAATGCAACAAAGTCTGGGCCATCATTCGTGGGGGGGGAAATGTTGCCTGGATTTCCACCAGTCAAGACAACGGTAAGTCCTGGACTCAAGCTCAGCGCAGCAACCTCCCTATGCCCAGAGCCAAAGCTTACCTTGGCAAACTCAGCACAGGACAACTCTACCTGCTCTCTAACTACAAAAACCGGGACACCCTGGTCATCTCCGTTTCCAATCCCGGTCAAACCACTCTCAGCAAAATGTGGAGAATTCGCCACGGAAAATCCAACGCTCCTCGTTTTCCCGGACATGCCAAAGGCAAGCAATGGAGCTACCCCTACGGCTACGAACACAATGGCAATCTCTACGTTGTTTACTCAGTGGGCAAGGAGGAGTGTGGGCTTTCCGTAATCCCTATAAAATCACTACAGATCGACTAATCGGCATAGGGTTGTTGTGGGGCACACATGTGGGAGGCCGCAGGAAATATCATGGCTGTCTTAGGAGCCCCTGAAATCTCAAACCAACATCCGAATCGCAATGGCATTGAGCAGAGTCTTTTCGGCAAACGTATCCA
>CAYSOI010000654.1:0-2609 GCA_964432425.1 uncultured Opitutales bacterium
GATGACTCTTTGAGGGAGAGAATCAGGGAGTTGCCTTGAACTCGGCCACTGGAGATCGCACCGGAGACTCCATTCAGGTAGAATTGACTGTTCAGATCGTCGTCCCAGAGAACGGGTTGGTCAAATTTGAGGATGATGGAAGAGTGGTTTTTTCCATAGGTGGCGGAGAGTAGATTGGGAGCGGTAAGGGGATGTTGTGGTTCCAAACCATAAAAATCTCTTTCCATCAGGGGTTGCACCATTTTGGCAAATTGCCCCCAACCTTCCAATGGATAATGACAACCGCCGCCGGGGCGAATTCCCAAAGTCGAGAGGATGGACATATTTGAGTAAAGATACGTGAGAGTACGTTGTCGCTCTCGCAGCATGTCTCCATTTCCATCTTTGCCTCCCATGGCACAGGCATTGGGCCAGATTTGAAAAACATAGTACCGGCTGAGATTGGGGAAGTCTCGTTTCCAATCGGCAGACATTTCCACAAAATAGTCCTGATAAGTTTCCCAACCATACCCTCCATCAGGCCCGGCGGCACCTTGGTCATTCTCTCCCTGATGCCAGAGAATGGCTCGAATCCCATGTGTAAGCCGAGCTTCCTTCACTCTCCAAAGCATGCGGCCATAGATGGTCTCCAGATCGGTTGGATTCTCATCATTGCGTTGATGTTGGTCAATTCGGGTGCCCCCGACTGCTCCATTCACGATAAAGATAGGGACCTTCTGACTCTCCACCAGTCGGTTGGCCAACTCCATGCCCCACCATCCCAGCTCGGCAATGTATTCCCGGCCAGCTTTCCAGACGGGCTTACACCAGAGGTTTTCCATTTCCCCTTCCTTGAAGTGACGGGGACGACCGTAACTGCGAACCCATTGGTTTGTCTCCTTTGGGGAAACCTGCCGAGTATCCGTGGCCAGGGCATTGGATTGACCATCGATCAGGTAGGCATCACCGCAAACGATGTCTCCAGCGGAATGAAGGATTTTTTCTATTTGGCCAGATTCGGTACCAAACTCGACCCGGTATTTGATCAGGCCTGGGTTCAGTGGAATGGCAAAATGATAGGAATTGTCTTTCCCCAGCTTTTGAGTGCTGGAGGCGAATTCCTTCTCATTGGCAAAGACCCGCAGGAAGACCTGGTCAACCTCGTCACTCAACTTCCCACGACAATACAGCATCCCCTTCCCGGTGTGATCCCGTGCATAAAACTGACCTTCGAGGGGCATTTCTATTTCTTCAGGAACATAGGCAACCCAGGAGTCTGCACAGGTATCTTCTTTGACTGCCACCTTCAAGGATTGTGTTACGAAGTTGCCGCCATTGCTCAGGGTTAACTTCACCTGCAGGGTTCCGCTGTTTTGAGCACGTTCGAGAATCAATTTACCTGGCACCTGTCGGTTCAAAGTAGCGATTCCAGAAACTTCCCATTCGTATACAGGGTTCGGCAAACCTGCTGCATCGAGTGCAGGTTGGTTTAGGATTTCAGGATAAACAACTATCTCCGATCGACCATCCCAGGAGGAAGGACCTTTAAATAGGAACTTTGGATCAGGCAACGTGTCCTTTACGTGAACAGGCACTTCTTTAGATCGGAGTCCATCGGGATAGAGGGCATCCAACTGAATCCTGAAGGATTGATCGCCACTGATTCTCCCAGGATTGTACTGGATGGAAAAACGATCCGTTGCCAACAGAGTTTCCTGACCATCACGCATCTCTTTCCAATACACCTTTCTGGCACCATCCACCTGGGCGGTCAATTTCATGGTTCCGTTCTCATCCATGTTTAGGTGAGAGGGAGAGATTTTGAAATCCTTACCTGACTGAACCAAGTGCCCGACAAGAGTCTGGTTGGGCTTCTGGTTTTCATATTCCAGACGAACCCATTCTGCAGAACGAGCAACCTTGGAAACGCGAACTTCGTCCATGTCTCCGATGTACGAGTAACGATTGTACCAACCGCCAATCCAGAGTCTGGCAGGACGAGGAATGTTCATCGCTCTCGCCCCTGAGTTTCCTTCTGCCAACTTTTGGCCGTTGATGTAAAGTGTGGATTTACCGTTCTCATAGGTGTGTACCGCATGAGTCCAATCCTCTGAACGGCCAGGAATTTGAGCCATGGCATTCCCATTTGAAAAATAACAATCAAACCTCACCATCGAAGGGCTGGCATACTTTACATGGACTTTCCCCTGTCCCTTTTCCACTCCCCAACCCATGAGCTGAACATTGTTGCTTTCAGGGCGAAACCAAATCTGAGTGGAATGCGGAGAACTCCCCTCTGGAAGCGTCAATATTTCCGTACCGCAGAAGATTCCTTTCCCTCCAGGAAAATGCCTGGCACGCCCAATCATTCCAGAGGTGGACTCTGTTCCATTATCCTCAGAAGTCAGTTGGCCCGTGGCATCTTCAACACGTTCCGCCATATGCCAGACGCCCACATAGCCGTTGTCGCCGTTGAAAACGTTTTGGCTGCTGGATTGATTGTCAGCAGAGGCGTTCCCCCAATAGAGACGTAACTCCTGTTGCTGGTTGCCTCGGATCTCTGGAACCTTGACCCAGATCGCGGCAGTGCCTTCCTCGCGATCCCATTCCTCGATTTCGTACTCCAACGC
>CAYSOI010000655.1:0-2607 GCA_964432425.1 uncultured Opitutales bacterium
TAAAGGTGGCGACGCATTTTCCGTTTCGGGTATTGCCGTCATGATGGTAACTGCCACCAAGCGATTCACCGGTTATTTTGCTTTTGATCCATTGGCCATCGAGTTTCGCTTCAGAGTCATCTACGACAATGCCAAGTAGTTTGGCTGGATCCAATGCCGTGGGAGTCGACTTTGCTGGTGGAGGTGCTTGGGGCTTGGGTGTTGCCATGTTGCTTAAATACAAAACCTGTCCATTGGCTTCCAGACGGTAGCGGAGTTTCTCATAATCCACTTCCTGAACCGAAACCTCATCGTCAATGGCGATGCAGGCGGCGGAAGCCGCACTTTGGCCGAGGATCATGAAGACAGGTTCCATCCGAATGGAGCCGAAGGCAATGTGGGTGGCAGAGAGTGACCAGGGAACCAGAAGGTTGGTGCATTCGCCAACTTTGGGAATGATGGAGCGGTAGGCGATCGGGTAGGGCTTCCCGATGTAGGATTGGATATCACCTTCGTTGCGAACCATCCCATCCTGAACGAACCGCTGTACATTATGGGAATCCAGAGTGTAGGCCCCCATTCCGATGGAGTCGTCCACTGGGATTTGATTGCGGCAATGTTTCTCCGTCATGACAAAGTCCGAGTGCATGCGGCGGGCTTCGCGGACGTAGAGATTGTAGGGAATGTGTTCGTTGTCTGGAAATTCATCTTTGCAGAGGCCCCAGGGTGCGGTGGCAGTCCGGATGGATTCGGGAACCCGTGGATGATTCTGAAGTGTCCAAACCAGCCCCAGTTGCCAGTCGCGATGCTTTTCAGCGAGGACTTCACGTGCCTTGTGGTTCAGAGTCGCCCAGTTCCAATCCTCACCATAGTTGGCTCCGATGAAGTCAAAGGACATGCCGCCGGTGTTGTTGGAATCGGTCTTTCGATTGGGGATCGGTGAAGTTTTGAAAAAGCGGCTTTTTTGCCCGGCTTCGATGGTGCGGAAAAGGAGTTCGAAGTCCTCCTCCTTGTAACTGGCTGGCTTTTGAACCTGCACTCGATTCGCTTCTGAATCCGTCATGACAAAGCGGTAGCAGTAGGCCTGAAACCGGTGGTCCGCATCTCCTTTTTCTCCACCCATGTCGGGGTTCACTCCAGGGAGTAGTCCTGAAGATGGATCGCCTTTGACGATGTAGGGATCAATGCCTTTGGGCAGTTGGTTCTTGGGGCCTGCCCCTGTGTTGCCGTTGCCTTGTTCATCATACTCCGAGTTGGCTTCCCGTCCCATTCGGAAAGTGACTCCTGCGGCAGCCAGAAGATCGCCTTCGTAGGAAGCATCGATGAACATCTTTCCTTCAATCTGCTGACCTCCTTCCAAGCGAATTGCCCGGATCTTTTTGCATTCCATGACCACTCCATTCTTGAGATCAATCCGACCTTCCATCACCCGGACTCCCGCTTCTTCGATCATTTCCTCAAAGATCTCTTCGGCAACCTTGGGCTCGAAGACGGAAGCGAGTTTGGTGAGCGAATTAAAAGTCGGAGCACCTTGCCCACGTTTGGGGAAATTGGCCTTTTCCTGATGCACCCAGGCTGAAGGTTCGTCGTACTTCTTGTAAACTCTGTGGTAAAACTCCCTCGAAAGTCCGCCAAGAATCGAGGTCTTTCCGATGTCGGTCCAACCCAGTCCGCTACTGGTCAATCCACCGAAATGTCCATACTGCGAAATCAGGATGACGTCTTTGCCCCGGCGAGCTGCTTGTACCGCTGCGGTCACACCTCCAGACGCATCTCCGTAGACGACAACATCTGCGGCGAACTTTTGGGGTTTCTGTGCAGGAGCTTGAGCAGGAAAGGCTTCTGGAGGGCGAGAGCTGGTTTTGGTGATTTTCCCGAAGAGTTGTTGGAGTGATTGTTTGGCTGATTCTGCTTCGGAATCACCTTTTCGGGCAACAGGTTCAGAGGGGAGGGAACGGGCATCCCAAAGTTTATCAGCCTTTCGGAAAAGTCTCCATTTTCCATCAAATAGATTTTCCTCTCCACCAATTCCCTGATGTACCCAGTTGCGGGGAATCCCGGGTTTGCCATGGATTTGTGGAACAATCGTGCGGCCATCCACGTTCAGCGATTCGGGGATCCTGGTGCCTGACAGTTCACAAAAGGTAGGGAACAGGTCCACCACATCGATCAGGTCCTCGCAGGCCGATCCTTGGGGAATCGAATCCGGCCCCCAAACCAACAGCGGAACATGGGTTCCCGCATCGCCCAAAATTGCTTTCCCGCCGTTTACATTTCCGTACCAGGTGTGGCGTGTGTGGTTACCTTGTCCAGGTTGTTCGGCCATTGGATTTGGAAAGTCCCGTGGCAGAGTCCCATTGTCCCCCATGAAGATGACGTAGGTGTTGTCCCGAATGCCCAGATCCGTCACCGCATCCATCAGCTTGCCTACCAGTTTGTCCATGTAGTGAATCATGTTGCCAAGACTGGCCCGTTGATTCTGTTTTCGGTCGTCTGGAGTTTGGATGATCGGGTAGTGGGGGAGCAGTTCATTGTGCACGATCATGAACGGCTTCTTCGCTTTCTTCGCCGCCTTCATCTGATCGATGACATAGTCCGCCAACACATCCGGCCCAAACTTGTCTGCAA
>CAYSOI010000656.1:0-2602 GCA_964432425.1 uncultured Opitutales bacterium
CCCGCCCGTCAGTCAGGTTTAGGAAAACCAGAAGGCAGTATTTTTAACACTCTAACAGTTGGTTATGCCGCTGGTGCAACAGGGATGGTTTCTTTTGCAGATCGCCTAACCCCAACGGAACGCTGGGCGGTAACACTCTACATCCGTGCTCTTCAAAAAATGCGTGTAGCATCATCGGATATGGCGTCATTACCTGCTGAAGTTTCCAACCAAATCAAGAATTTACAAACCTCTACTCCGGCGAAACCGGAAGCCAAGTAATCATGAGCGAATCAACGTCATCATCGCCAGCACCAGCAGAGGCCGGAAAGAGAGATCTCTTTAAGATTTCTCTGATCATCGGCCTGGTTGGCTTAGTCATTGCTGGATTTGGAGTATTTGATGGTTACCAGGATGGGGAGTCACGCAACCTTTTCAGTTGGTTGATTGGTTTAGGATTCTGGATGTCAGTCTGCATTGGCATGCTTTTCCTTATCCTTCTGTCCCATATATTTAAAGCTCAATGGTCCATCGTTATCCGTCGTCAGATGGAGCACTGGATGGTGGCATTTCCTGTTCTGGGCCTTCTCTTTCTACCCCTTATTTATATCGCTCACTCCGAGGCTCCCATGTCGGATCATACCTCAATTCAACAGCAGGTAGATAAACATCATACTCCCCATGACAACCATGCGAAAGGGGACCATGGTGCAAAAGGAGATAAGGGGGCACATGCTGATGGTCATCATGATGATCATGGACATGGAGCGGTGGCAAAAAAATCCGGGTTGCTCTGGAAATGGATGGCGTTGGATGGTACAGACCACCACGATGTTCTGCTCAGTGCCAAGGAAGCCTTCTTGAATCGTAAGGCATTCACTCTTCGCTTCATTTGTTATTTTGCAGTCTTTTGTTTCCTAGGTCTGTATTTCCGGCATGCATCGACCAGCCAGGACAAGGACGGGGATGTAAACTGGACCCATAAATCGCTCAAGGTAGCTGCGATTGGTGTGATCGCTACAGCTCTCAGTACTACCTTTGCTGCGATCGACTGGTTCAAGGCCATTGAGCACCACTGGTTTTCCACAATGTATGGAGTTTGGTATTTTGCCTGTTCGATGAGGCTAGGTTTAGCAGTTACTGTTATTGTTTGTTTCCTCCTATCGACACGTGGTGAATTAAAGGGGCTCTACAAGCAGGCCCATCGTTATGATCTTGGCTGTCTTTCCTTGGCATTCACTATCTTTTGGGCCTACATCAGTCTTTCTCAGTTCTTCCTCATCTACAATGCCAACATTCCTGAGGAAACCTTCTGGTATAACATCCGTCAGTTTAATCCAGCCAATCCGGATCAGCCAAATTCCTGGTATCCTATCGGAATGTGCCTCATCTTCTGTAATTTCTTTTTCCCTTTCTTCTTCCTTCTTTTCTACTACAGCAAAGTCACTCAGAAGAAGATTGTTTTCATTTCTGGTTGGATCATCTTTTGGCAACTCATTGATATTTTCTACAACGTGTTGCCAGGTATTGAACCCGACAAAGATCCAACCGTAGGTGCCTTTGATTATACAGTTCGTCAATTCAGTGTTACAGCTTTTGACTTCGCCTCAGTTGTAGGAATTGGCGCACTTTGTGTCGCTGCCTTCCTCTGGAGTCGTGCACGAACAGAAGCAATCCCTGTTCGTGACCCACGCATCCTACTTTCTATCAACCACCATGAATAATCAAATAGAGAAAGATACCATTGGAGAGCACGAAGGGTTGATGAACAACCCCATGCTGGCCTTCTTTATTGCACTAGGGTTGATTGCATTGTTCTACGTGATTGGCAATATGTTCCATGTTGGCAATCGTGCGGAAACTGTTGACGAATTGGCAAGGCAAGAACGTTTTGCCAAACTGAAACAATGGAGAGCAGAAAATGCTGTTGATTTAGAAGCCTACTCTGTTGTGAGTAGGGATGAAAACGGAAACCCAACTGTTTACCAAATTCCTTTGAGCGAAGCCAAAGAGCTGGTGCTCAAGGAGTACTCAGCCAAGTAATTTAACCAGTATCTTTTTATTGCATGAGCAGCTCCACACAGAACCCAGCTTACGAAAGCACAGAGGTCGGCAGAATCGATTCATCGCTGCGTAGTACCGGTCTGGTTTTTGGCATTTCTGGAGCCTTATGGCTCGTCTTTGCCGGCATTACAGGACTTTTGGCTTACCTACAGATTGTCGTACCAACTTTGTTTGAGTGGATTCCGTTTCTGACGTTCGGTCGCTTGAAAGTAGTGGCCGTCAATGCACTTACTCATGGATGGGCAACCAATGTTGGATTCCTCCTAATCATTTGGATTATGTCCCGCTTGTCTGAACGGGCACCTGATTTTGATATTCGGCGTTATCTTTTAGCTCCTGCGGGCATTGTTTATAACATTCTCGTCACCTATGGAATCCTGGCTATTTTCTGGGGTGAAGCGACTCCTTATTTCCTCCTTGAAATCCCATCCAAGATACTAGGAGCCTGCGCCTTGAGTTACATTCTGATAACGATCTGGACCATACTCGATTATTTCCGCCGGAAACGCCAAACTCCTTATGTATCTCAATACTTCATCCTTGGAGCGGTATTCTGGCT
>CAYSOI010000657.1:0-2597 GCA_964432425.1 uncultured Opitutales bacterium
GTCGGCGGCACTTATAATGGTTACTTCAAGGGCGGCCACGCCCAAGCTCAGGCTTTCCTGAAAACTGGCAAACCGCAAAAGGGAATTGTGGACGAACAGGAGGCCAAATTCCGGATTAAGCAGTTTGAACAACATGGTCCAAGCTACCGCCGCTATCTGGAGGATCCACTTACCCAGTCCGGGGCTTACCTCACGATTTCCAGTGTAAACAAGGAAGAGTTTATCGCTCTGCCTCCGGAACATCCTACTGGGTGGAAGAAAACCAAACACATCGTAGAGACCCTTCCGCCTGGGGTATACAAACTACGCTTTCGTATTGGTGCTGTGAAGGGCACTCCCAAAGAACGCCATTTTGTGGATGTGGGCTATGTCCCGACAAAGGACGAGTTTAAGCATGGTGCCACCTTCCAGGTTACAGGAACTACGGACAAGCCGCAGGTCATCGAGGTGCCTGTCACCTTGACCAGGGACGGGCCTCGCAAGTTTGCCATTCGGGAGAAACGAGATCCCAAGACCGACCATGCCCGCTATACTGCAGCCAGGGAAGCAACTGGCCTCGGCCCGACTCCCGCACTCTGGGTCGACTGGGTCGAGTGGGAAGGCCCCATGGATCAATCGGATGGAAGTTCCAAGACCGAAGATTGGTGGGTCAGTGCGGAGTCGGTTCCCGATGAGTCTGCACGTGCCCGGCAGATCTTAAAACAATTCGCCACCAACGCCTTCCGGGCCGCACCGCCTACACCCGACTACCTGGATCGCCTCATCCGCCTCTTCCAAACCCGCCGAGCTGTCGGGGACGTTTTTGATGTCGCGATCCGGACTCCACTCAGCGTGATCCTGGCATCCCCAGGATTCCTCTATCTCAATGAACCCGGAGACGAGAAACAACGGCGTGCTCTGAACGACCGGGAACTCGCCGTGCGTCTTGCCTACTTCCTTTGGAGTGCTCCGCCGGACTCGCACCTCCTGTCACTCGCAGAGAAAGGGGAACTGCATAAGCCAGCCGTCCTTCGCCATGAAGTGGACCGGCTCATTGCCGACCCCCGTTCCGATGAGTTTGTTGCCGGCTTCCTCCACCAGTGGTTGGACATGGAGCGGCTGGATTTCTTCCAGTTTGATGTCATCCTCCACCGGGAGTTTGACGAAAGCACCCGGTCGGCTTCCCGCCAGGAAGTTTACCAGTCTTTTGCCCATCTCCTTCGTGATGAAAAGGAAGGCCGCCTCGGCAAACTCCTCAAGAGCGACTACGTCATGATCAATGGCCTTCTCGCCAACTACTACGGCATCGAAGGTATCAATGGTGACCAATTCCGCAAAGTGAAGCTCCCAGCCGGTTCCCCTCGTGGCGGATTGTTGGGCATGGCCGCCATTCATGCCATGGGCAGTGACGGTGTCGAAAGTAGTCCTGTTGAACGAGGTGCCTGGGTACTCCGCCACCTCCTCAACGATCCCCCACCGCCTGCTCCAGCCAACGTCCCGCAGCTTTCCAGACTCGCCGACAAGCCCCTCACCACCCGAGAGAAACTCTCCGCCCACATGGAGGAAGCTCAGTGTGCCAGTTGCCACCGTAAGATCGATCCCATCGGCTTCGGGCTCGAAAATTTCGATGCCGCCGGAAAATGGCGTACCATTAACTATCACCGCACCAAATCCCGCAGGAGTTGGACCAAAGGGAAGTCTTGGGAAATCGACGCCTCCGGAGCCTTCCACAACGGCCCTGAATTCAGCGACTTTCAAGATCTCCGTGACCTCATCGCCGCCCGTGAAGAAGACTTCGCCCACGGCTTCACCGAACACCTCATCGGTTACGGCCTCGGCCGCCCCTTCGGCTTCACGGATCAAGACCTCGCTAACAGCATCGTTACCTTCGCCAAAGGAAAAGACTTCGCAGTCCGCGAGTTCATCCACGCCCTCGTCCAAAGCGAGCCATTCCAACGGAAATAACGCCCGGTCCAACCATCACCAAGAATCCATTTCATCAACACCGAACTGACATTCATCATCATTGCTTTCTGCCTGGCCTTTGCATCGAGCGAAGCATTCATATGAATTGGGATTTGCACCCTGGAATTGGTGTGAGAGTGGGTGGCGAGTGTTCATTTGCTGGCACCCACTTCGGGGTGCACTGTTTTGTTTGCTATTCCCTGGGGTATCGTTCGTTCCTCACTTAACCCCAGGCTAATGGCTTTGATCCCTTCGGGATAATGGGGGTTACTCAGTTTTTGTGTGGGCAGGAGTGTTGAATTTCCAGGCAAGAAAATTGGATCTCTCTATCTCTCAGCTCCTTTTGTTACCATTCAGTCTGCAATTTCAACTTTCTCATAGCAGACCAGGCTATTTCTTAATCGGGCTGAAGGTCCGACAGCACAAAGCCTGGGGCTTCAAGCCCCAGGTAGAGATGGTATATGAAATTAGCGGACCTACAGCCCGCTTTGTCTACTTTCTGACCTTCCCAGGGCTCCAAGCCCTTGGCTTTGTGCTGTTGGGCCTTCAGCCCAATCGATCAAGATAAATCAAAGAACTGGGATGGTCAGACATTCTCTTTGCTATTCCCTGGGGTATCGTTCGTTCCTCACTTAACCCCAGGCTAATGGCTT
>CAYSOI010000658.1:0-2591 GCA_964432425.1 uncultured Opitutales bacterium
GCCTGTTCGGCGTCGATCATGGTTTTGGAATCGGAAAGGTGCTCATTCCGCCCCATGAAGTATCGGAAGGCATGGCGGATGATGGATTGGCGGACTAGTCGTGATTTACCGAGGCGTTCAGCCAGGTCGATTGCATCTTTGAGCTCTCCATCAAGGGACTCGTTTCCACTGCCTTTCAGGTAGCCTTTGGAGTCCACCGGCAAGGTTTTGTAGATGTCACGGAGGTCCATGAGGTGGTTGCGACCGGGAGCTTTGTCGGGTTTCTTTTCTAAAATATGTTCAGGATATTCCAGAGATTCCTCAGTGCGGAACCGGCCAAAATCATCATAGCTTTCCAGTGCGTAGCCCAGTGGGTTCATGCTTTCGTGGCATTTCCAACAGTAGCTGTTTTCCGTCGCACTAGCCAACCGGTCGCGAAGGGTTTTGTGGTGATCTTCCGGGATGGCGGCATCGACGGTGATGGGCACGTCCGGAATGGTGCCAGCCAGAAGTTTTTCTCTAATCCATTTGCCGCGAATCACAGGGTCGGTTTCCGTATTCTGAGCATGGGCAATGAGCCAGGCAGGGTGGGTGAGGAGACCTTTGCGGTTGGGGATTTTTGCAGGTTGGACAGCTGACCAATTCCAGTTGTCCTTCCGATAGTTGAAGAACTTGGCCACGTTTTCGCCTGGCATGAAATCGGAGCCGTAACCTCGGTACATGTCGAAGGGTGCTGCGTCCTGTTGACCTTTGTCCAGTCGTGCCGTGATGGAGGTCATGGATTTCTTGAAGAGTTGGATGCCACTGCCTGAACGGTTACCGGACTCTAGTTTGTCCGGGTTGATGCTCCGCATCTTCACTTCTCTAAGGAACTCCTTGTGTTTTCCCAGTTCCTCATAGTCGAAGTTCTTCCAGTCCAGATCCTTGAAGTAATTGTAGATCTTCTTGATGTTGTCCGAGGCGGCTTGCATGCGTTCATTGTCACCGTCGTGGTAGACGTAGAACTTTTCCGTCGTGAGCAGCTCTTCAAAGACATTTTGATCCTTCTCCAGGATATACTCGACGAGCCGGTCAGCTTCATTGAGAAGGCGGGCCGTCGCATTGGTAAGTCGGTCTCCGCCAAAGCGTTTTTCATCCTTAAAGATGGTGATGGCAGAAGGATATCCGAAAAACTCCCGAAAGAACCGCAGCTTCCGAATGGCCAGGTTGGTGGTGTTGTCGTAGTAGTTCTTATCTTCCAGTATGGGGTCGATCAGGAAGTAAGTGTCTCGCTTCTTGAGGATTCGTTCCACTTCTCGTTTGTAATCCTCACGGGTCTGCAACTTGCCATTCTCGGCAGCCTCGATCAGCTCCTTGTCTGGACTCTGGTCGGTCAAGGCATAGGCGATGGCGTAGCTGGCATCTCTCGGGGAAAGCATGCGTCGACCATGCTTGTCAGCTTCCCCTGTTCCGAACTCCTGTCGGTAGACGAATTCACTGGAAAGGATAAAGGTCTGGATCAGCTTCTGGATGGCTTTGAGGTTGCCGAGTTTGGTGACGTAGCTTTTGGCGAGAGGCAGATATTCTTTTGCTTCCTCAACTGTTGGAGGTCGCTCCAGAATCTTTTCAGACAACTGCTCAACAAGGGCAGAGAGCAACTCATCGGAAGGTGGGCCAGCCGCTATGCGATCTTGCTCAAATCCTTTTTCCCATTCCGCCATGCATCTCTCGATGATTTCAATGTAGAAATCGCCCTTCTTGCGATGCTTCAGGATGGCTGCCTTTACAGTATCCATCTCCGTATCCGCAAGAGGTTTGTAGACGATGGGTTTAAACTTCCTTCTGTCTTTTTCCAACTGTTCCCGAAATTCCGGAAGATAGTCTCGGAGCAACGTCATGCGGCCCTGAATCTTGCGTTCATGATCGCCGAAATAGAACCATGTGCGTTCGCACAATTTCTGGAATTCTTCGTTGGATTTCTCCGCATGTTCAGGGACCAGGAGGAATTGAAAAACCGTTGTGTCCGCCTCCAGACCCTTCAGCATATTCCTGGCGACATGGATGGGAGCCTTTTTATACGTTTCCCCTTCTTCCAGTTCCTTCACTTCCTTGAGTTTGACCGGAGTGAACTTCGGCAACCAGGACTCATTTTCAGGGCCATATAGATCATCGCAGAGTTTGTTGATAAAGGTATGCAAAAATTCCTTCCGAGAGGCCAGAGTCGCAACGTGCTGATTCTCCAGTGCCATGATCTCGGAGATGGCGGGTAGGTATCTTTCTTTTTTACGAGGAATGATTTCGCTGGTGATGTACTCGGCCGTATCCTGAGCATTGGTCAACATGCTCGACAAGTGCCCGCCAGTGAGATCTTCGTTGGCGTAGTAGCGTACTCCTGAACGATTCGGCAACAGAAAGGGGTTGGTCAAACTGAAGCTCCGAAACCTTTTGCTGCCGACGACGGATACGCGTTTGTTCTGTTTTCTCGCCGTAGGAGCATTCTCCAGAATTCGCTGAAACTTGGCGTTGAAAATGTACTCACTGATCAACCATCGCCTATCATAAGTAAATCCAGGTTCATCTTTGTACTCCCCAGAAAACAACTTCTCATGGTCCACGTAGTTGCCAAACTCCGG
>CAYSOI010000659.1:0-2587 GCA_964432425.1 uncultured Opitutales bacterium
GCCAGAATCTCCCAGGTTTTGCCGTCTTTATCGGTTCTCAGAATGTAGCCGACTCGATTGTCATGGCCTGCATCATGAGGATTGGGAAGCAACTGATCATTTTGTGGATCTCGATACGGTGAGTTTGGCGAAGTGCCTTCCGGGAAAGTGCAATCATTGCCGATGACCAGATAGAGCCTGCCATCCGGCCCCAGTTTAATCTGGTTTTGTCCATGGCCGTAACGGCTTCGGTAATCAAAGGATTTGAGCAACTTTATCTCGTCATATTGGTCATCTCCGTTGGTATCTCGCATACGATAAAACCCCTTGCCGTTGGTAGAGTTGGCATACAATGCATCGTAAGCGTAGAGGACGCCCCGACAATGCTTCAAACTGTCTTCGATCTTCTCAAATGAAGTCGATCCATCCTCTTTGATTTCAATCCTGCCCAAACCCATTCGGTCCAGAGCCACAATTATCCTGCCCTTGTCGTCAAAAGTCATGCTGATCCAGGATCCTTCATCTGTTTCTGCCGAACGCAGCAACTCGACCTCGAAACCATCCGGCACAGTCAGTAAATTCGGGTCGGTTGCCCGTTGTTCCTGAGCATTACATAGAATGACACTCATGGCCATGGAGACTGCGAAGAATCGCTTGATATCAAAAACTGTCATGAAAACGGTGCACTAATGACTTATCACCAGAGTGTCCACCGAAAGTGGGTTTTCGTAGGTCAAAGAAAAGAATTCAAAGAGTTCTCCTTGTTTCTGAAAGGTAATTCCTCTAGCTCTCATCCGATCACACTTTTTCTAAATCTATGAAAACTCTCATTGCTTTTCTTTTTACTGCTGCGGTCTTGTTGGCTTCTGAACGGCCGAATGTCATTTTGATCATGACGGATGATCAGGGATATGGAGATCTCGGGGTCACGGGCAATCCCGTGCTGAAGACGCCGAATATTGATGCCATGGCCAAGCGTTCCGGTTCGGTGAAGAATTTTTATGTGAGTCCGGTTTGTGCCCCGACGCGGGCTTGCCTGATGACGGGCCGTTACAATTACCGTACCCGTTGTATTGATACCTACATTGGCCGGGCCATGATGGATACCGAAGAAGTGACGATTGCAGAGATGCTTTCGGACGCAGGTTATGCCACAGGGATTTTTGGGAAATGGCACTTGGGGGATTGCTATCCGATGCGTCCGATGGATCAGGGATTTCAAACGTCCATTGTGCATAGAGGTGGTGGCATCGGCCAACCTTCGGATCCGACTGGAGCGGAAGGGAAGTACACCAACCCCATTCTCTTTCGAAATGGGAAACCTGTTCAGACATTGGGCTACTGCACCGATGTTTACTTCCAGAATGCAATGCAGTTCATTTCCCAATCCCAAAAAGCAGACAAGCCTTTCTTTGCTTACATTCCGACCAATGCACCTCACGGGCCTTACCATGATGTTCCCCAGGAAGATTACGAGGATTACAGGGACGACAATCTGGCCAATGATCAATTCCCTCAGGACAAAGGCCACAAGCTGCCTGCGAAACATCGGCAGGATCAACGGGCTCGTATCTTTGCCATGATCCAGAATGTCGACACGAATGTAGGGCGACTTTTCAAGTACCTCAATGAACACGGGTTGACGGAGAATACCATCGTGATCTTCATGGTGGATAATGGCCCCAACGGTATGCGCTATGTTGCCGGGCACAAGGGGATGAAGTCCCATGTTCATGAAGGCGGTATTCGGAGCCCTTTCTTTATTCATTGGCCGAAGAAGATCAAAGCGGGTGCCACCACAGATCGAATCGCGGCTCATATTGACATCATGCCCACTCTCCTGGCTGCCTGCGATGTGGATGCTCCCTGCAGTCTCAATTTGGATGGGCGGAATTTCCTCCCGCTTTTGACCGGTGATAAGAATACTGCTCAAAACTGGAAAGACCGATTGATCGTCATTCAGTCTCACCGTGGAGACCAACCACAGCAATTTCACCATTTTGCAGCCAGAAACCAGAATTGGAAACTCCTGCACGGCAGTGGCTTCGGGAAGGAAAAGTTCGAAGGGGAACCCAAGTTCGAGCTTTATGATATGAAGAACGATCCCCTGGAAATGAAGAATCTCGCCAGTGAAAAGCCGGAAATTCTTCAGCAACTCAAGGAGCAATATCTGGCATGGTTTAAGGATGTCAGTAGCACACGTCCCGACAACTACGCTCCTCCCCGCATTTATGTTGGGACTCCGCAAGAACAGGTAACGACATTAACTCGCCAGGACTGGCGACACACCAAAGGCCGCCCCTGGGCTCCAGACTCCCATGGTTACTGGGAACTCCATAATGCCAAAGAGGATGGAACGTACGATGTGGAGGTCAGAATTCGCAGCATCCGACAACGTGGTGAAGTATCTCTGAATGTTGCTGGTAACACTCTGACCAAGCCCCTCAAGCCCTCGACCTCAAAAGTTATTTTCAAGGATGTGGAATTTGGAAAAAAGGGGCCGGTGCGTCTGGATTGCCGGGTCAAAATCGGGGATACCGAAAGTGGCCCCTGGCAAGTGGACGTGATCCAGTAGTGTGATAAACTCCTCTTCACATTCCATCTATTG
>CAYSOI010000660.1:0-2579 GCA_964432425.1 uncultured Opitutales bacterium
GCCTATTCAGCGATTGAATACGCCGTATTGAAGATGAAGGCAACACGGATTGCAATGACACATTGGATTCAAGGTGCAACCCATTATGGTAACGAAATTGTCTGCACGTTCATGGCTTTGACTGACTTTTGTGCAAATCATCCAGACTCTGGCTTGGAGCTGCTGTATTACACTGGCTGTTGTATGGAGCCTGGTCATTTTCGTGGATTACAGTACAGCAACATCAAAGCTGACTTTCGAACACTTGGCGGAGGTGGCCGTAAACGCGGTGGTCAATGGGTTGGAGGAGCGAGACGCCTTGGTGGCAGATTGCCTGAACCAAAGCGGCCTGAGGGCTTTGACCAATTTATTATGCAGGATAGAGATGACATCGACTATGTGCCTTTTTACCGAATGGAGGCTGAATATTAAATACTATGGTTTCCAACATGAACATCAGTCAGAATCTTACACCTCATGCCCCGTTCAGTTCGTAAACTTACTCCTGAAGAACTTCAGGAATTCCAGAGTCAGATAAACAATTCAGGAGGTGGATTGAGCATCGTTCAATCGGTCGTAGAGGAGCTTGATCGTATAGGGGTTTCTCAGGATGATTGGAATATAATCTTCCCTCCTTTAGACGATCCTGAAGTACTCTATCTAGAATTTGTAAAGCTGGAAAAGATTCCCCTTACCTTAGCCGTATGTTTGGGAAGGTGGAGAAATGCTTTGGATTTAAGTGGTCTTAAAGAACTTAATCCTGCAACTGCACAGGCTCTCTCTTCTCATCGTGGGAGCTTGGACTTGAATGGCTTGGAGACTTTGGAAGAGGATGTTGCTAAACACTTGTCTAAACATGTTGGTTGCTTGTCTCTGGGTGGTTTGAAATCGATTACGCCTGAAGCGTGTCATTGGCTTTCAAAAATTAAAAAGGGGAATCTTTCCCTAATAGGGCTGGAAAGTCTTTCCAAAGAAGCTGCAGAGCAATTGGTTGGCTTA
Organism: uncultured Opitutales bacterium; assembly: GCA_964432425.1. Taxonomy (GTDB): domain Bacteria; phylum Verrucomicrobiota; class Verrucomicrobiia; order Opitutales; family JABJCN01; genus JAYPDO01. The sequence continues at coordinate 979 of CAYSOI010000660.1, forward strand.
AAAGGAAAGCTTCTACTTTGGAACCTGAAAGATCTTTCAGCTGAAGTTGCCAAATTCTTATCGAAGCGAAATGATTGGCTGGATCTTCCGAAGGTCAGAAAGATCTCTGAAGAAACTGCTAAAGTTCTTGGTACTCATCAAGGAACTCTGAACCTCGGAATCACTGAATTATCTCCGAAAGCGACCAGATATCTTTCAAGACATCTGGGGGATCTTCACTTGAACGAACTCGAAACAATAACCGATGAGGTTGCGGTTCAGTTATCAGGTTTTCCCGGGAGTCTGCATTTGTACTCAATGAAGGGTCTCTCGCCTTCAGTACAGAGTCATTTTCTCGGTAAAAGAAACATCCATTTCCCTTACACAATTGCAGATCGGCTTGCACTACTGGAAGCAAATTTACCTCAATCAGATATCGATGCTTACTTTCTTTCTCTCCATGAAGATCTTGCTGGCAACATCTCGACGATATTCGAGCAGATGATTGAAAAGGGAGCGAACTATGGAGATTGGTTTCTATTATGTGGCGGCACTCGTTCTGAACTGTTCGTAAAGGAATTCAAAGTCGTAGTCCCAGAATTGAAAAGACTTCCCGTGGAATTCGCCAGGTTTCTCTTTGCTGGCTACATAGAGGAGTTGATTCTGGATGACCTTATTGAGGCAGAGGAAGAGGTGTTAAGCTTCCTAGACTTCTCCATCTTTCCAGAAGATGGCCAAATCTCACTCAAAGGCTTGAAAGCATTGGATGAAAACTGTGCAAAACTCTTCGCCGATTTTCCCGGAACATTACATCTTGGTTTACCAAAGATGAATGATTCTACAAAAGAACACCTATCAAAGTGTAGAGTTGAGTTCTGGGGTTCAGAGGATGGTGAGTTCGAACTAGAACCCTAAATAGAAAACAACCATTTTACTTGGCTGAATACAGATACTCCGACGGCACAACCACCGCAGTGTAAGCTGGGGATTCCCAGGAAAGGAAGAGGGCTTGTTTGGAAGTGCGTTGAGCCTTGATCTGGATGTCTACTTTCTGGCCTGCAGTGAGGTGAATAGGCTTTGAGCGGAAGCGGGCACCACTTTTTCTGGGGGCTTTTGTGTTAGGGGTGAGAAGAGTTTGGCCATTGACTCACCAGTTCCGCAGGAGCTCCGTAAATGAGAAAAGTGTGCTCTCCGGAGATGCGGGGTTCAAGTTGGCCTTCTATTTTCAACTTGGAAGGGAGCAGTACCCAAAGCTGGTGGCCAGTTGGGAGCGGTTTTGTAACCATTCAGGCACCATGTCTCCAAAGGGTATCCTTCAAAACAATGCAAGGATTAGACAGGATCCAATTGTAGAAGTTGCAAAATCTTCTAATTTGGGAGGAATCTATCCTTGAGCGACGGATTCTTTTACAATTTCCCCTTCATTTGTTCCAGTTCTTGAACTGACCTGAATAGTTACAATCTTCGAATTGCCCAACCGATATCCTGGGAACTCTCAGGATTGAAGACACAACCTGTATCGGAGATCGGCTACGCTTGTTTTCCACAGGCAGCATCATGTCCACACAACGCTTTTTCCCGTGAAGGGATGTGCCGTACTATCCTGTCTTCAAATCCAGCGT
>CAYSOI010000661.1:0-2577 GCA_964432425.1 uncultured Opitutales bacterium
ACGGAAAACTCGATCCGGTCATCGGGCGGGACCATGAAATTCGCCGCGTCATCCGGATCCTTTCCCGCAAGACGAAGAACAATCCAGTGTTGGTAGGAGAACCCGGAGTCGGTAAGACCGCCATCGTCGAAGGCTTGGCCCAGCGGATTCTTCGCGGAGATGTTCCGGAATCCTTGAAAGATCGCTCCGTATTTGCCCTCGACCTTGGGGCTCTGATTGCCGGGGCGAAGTATCGCGGTGAGTTTGAGGAGCGTCTGAAAGCCGTTTTGCAGGAACTGACCGCCAGTGAAGGCCGAGTCCTTCTTTTCATCGATGAGCTGCACAACCTTGTCGGAGCCGGAAAGACGGAAGGCTCCATGGATGCTGGCAACATGCTCAAGCCGTTGCTGGCTCGTGGTGAATTGCACTGTATTGGGGCCACCACTTTGGATGAATACCGCAAATACATTGAGAAGGATGCCGCTCTGGAACGTCGTTTTCAAACTGTGCAAGTCGATCCGCCCAATGTGGAGGACACCATTTCCATCCTGCGAGGTCTGCGGGAACGTTTTGAAATTCACCATGGTGTGAAGATTATGGACACCGCCCTTGTCGCGGCGGCCGGACTTTCTGACCGTTACATTTCGGATCGTTTCCTGCCGGATAAGGCGATCGACCTGATCGACGAAGCCTGTGCCATGATCCGAACCGACCTGGACACCATGCCCGCAGAACTGGACCAACTGAACCGTCGCATCCTGCAACTGGAGATTGAAGAAACCGCCTTGGCCAGGGAAACCGATGAGGCCAGCCGCAAACGCTTGGAACCGCTGCGTGCGGAGTTGGCAACCCTGCGGGAAAAGATGGATCAACTGCAACGCAGATGGGATGCGGAAAAAGGTTCGATCGATAACATTTCCAAAATTCGTGAGTCGATTGAAACGGCCCGCCGTGAACTCGAAGAGGCGGCCCGGAAAGGGGACCTCAACAAGGCCGCCGAGATTCAACATGCTCAAATTCCGAACCTGGAAGCCCGATTGGCGGAACTGGTCAAAAAGGAAGAAGAGAACAAAGCCGGCATCACCACAGAAGAGGATCAGGAAGGACGACTCCTGAAAGAAGAAGTGACTCCCGAAGAAATCGCCGAGATCGTGTCCCGCTGGTCCGGCATCCCCGTGACCCGGTTGGTAGAAGCCGAAAAGGACAAATTGCTCCATTTGGAAGATCATCTGCACAAACGTGTCATCGGCCAGGACGAGGCCGTCTCCCACATTTCGGAAGCGATCCTCCGAGCCAGAGCGGGCATTCAAGACCCGGATCGGCCAATTGGTAGCTTCCTCTTCCTTGGACCTACAGGAGTGGGGAAGACGGAGTTGGCCCGAACTTTGGCTCACAACCTGTTTGATTCCACCGAGAATCTGACCCGGATCGACATGTCCGAGTATATGGAGAAGCACTCCGTTTCCCGTCTCTTGGGAGCACCTCCAGGCTACATTGGCTTTGAAGAAGGTGGTCAGCTTACGGAAGCCGTTCGCCGCAAGCCATACTCGGTCATTCTTCTGGATGAAATCGAAAAAGCTCACCCGGACATCTTCAATGTGCTCCTGCAAATCCTGGATGATGGACGCATTACCGATAGTCAGGGCCACACCGTGGATTTCAAGAACACCATCCTGCTCATGACCTCCAATATCGGCAGCATGCATTTACAGGAAGGGGTGACCTCCGATGGGCAAATTCCTGAGGCGACCCGTGATGCGGTGTTTGGAGATTTACGGTCTCATTTTCGCCCCGAGTTTTTGAATCGGATTGATGACATTCTGCTCTTCAAGCCGCTGACTCCGAAAGAGATCATTCAGATCGTTGGCCTCTTGACCAAGGATCTCACCGTCCGTCTCGAAGAACGTGAAGTCAAACTGACCATGACCGAGGAAGCTCTGAACTGGATTGCCGAACAAGGTTACGATCCCGTATACGGAGCCCGACCTCTCAAACGTTTCCTCCAACGCCATGTCGAAACTCCCCTTGCCAAGGCCATCATTGGCGACGAGCTACCCGAAGGCTCCGAAGCCGTGATCAAGCTGACCGACAATCAATTGGTGTTGGATACCATCCCCGCAGCGAAACCCTGCTAAATCATCCATATCCCCAATCCGAGATTGGGCAGTTCCCTGGTACTGAACTGTCCAATCTCCATGCGGAATCCCAAAGTTGGTACTCATGGGTGCTGAAGGCTTGTAAGCTGCGAGTGCCCCTGCCGGGCACAATAGTGGCGGTGGCTCTTCCCAGGGTTGAGCACACTGGGCTTTGGACGCTTGGGCCTTCAGCCCACATTACGTTGTGGAAGTTCTCACTTCTGAGTATTTTACCATTTTAGGTGCTATGTGTGCCGTTCTTACCAATCGATTGCGAAACGTAGATCCCTAAATATCCCGGAGGGATTACAGCCATTAGCATGGGGTTAAGTGAGGAACGAACGATACCCCATGAATATAGAAACACAATGATGCACCATGGAGGGCGTGCCAGCTAGCTCAGCCTCTTACCTATGCTGGCACACCTTTCAGGGTGCAATTTTATATTCATATACCCACCCCA
>CAYSOI010000662.1:0-2571 GCA_964432425.1 uncultured Opitutales bacterium
AGAATGCGTTGGTGTACCCAGTTGGCAGTCTGGCGACCGATGGAGAGTTTGGGTTTCCCTGGTTGTTGTTTGGGAATGCAACTCCGTTGCGTAATGGATTTCGGGGCGGCTTCCCGAAGAATGTTTCCAGTTTTTCCGTCTCGGATTTGGATGACGATGTCTGATAAATTGCGCCAGTTTGCCTGGGATTCCGGGGTAGGTTGATGCCAGAAATGAATGACTTCGGCGGATCCATCGCCATCTATGTCATGAATGGCCACAGATCCTGGCCGGACCGGATGTGTCCCGCCTTCACCGCCGCTCCAGAGAATTGTTCCATCCATATCGAAGGCACCCAGAAAGGATGGCTTGAAACCCCCGATTGCCGGACCTCCAGGGCCGCTGTGGCTACTTCGGTACACCAGGAAATCGCATTGTCCATCTCCATTGAGGTCTCCAATACGGACGTCGCCTCCGAAGGTGTGCTCATTTTCCGTTACCAGAAAAGGTTTTGGAATCGGTATGCGCCGATAAAGCTCTGCGTTTGTGCCAGGTCCAGAGACCACAATGATGGGAAACAGGCTCAGGAGTAAAAGTACGACAACAAGCTGCATGGTTTTGAATAGAATGACGAAACCCACGAAAGAACATGAAAATCTGACTCGCCATAGGTTTCTCGCTAAAATAGCAGGAGACTATGAAATGTATCCTGCTCTTCCTCACTCTTTGTCTACCCATTCTGGTCACAACCGGGCAAACCCTGATCGAGCCCCGTCGTGGCATCGAAATCCCGGAAAAGATTCAGTCGGAATTGTCTACCGAAGTGCAGAAACTCCAGCAACAGGCAGATACTCTTCGCCAGAAATTGATGAGAATTCGCCAGAAATTGGCGAAAACTCCCAAACTACTGCGCTTTCTACCCGATGCGGAAATCTTTCATGAATCGGTTCGCAGAACACTGGAAGACGAAATCTTCTATTCGAAAAAGCAATTCGATGTCGCCCGGAAGCTCTTAAAAATGGGCAAAGAGCGGCTCGATCATCTCGAACAAGGCAAAACTCCATGGAATGAGGAAACGGGCTTGGTGGTTCGTGGGTATGTTTCGGAGATCGATGGTTCTCTTCAACCCTACGGACTGGTAGTTCCAGAAAACTATCAACCGGGCATCGAACTACTCCGACTCGACATCTGGCAACATGGTCGCAGCAACAAACTCAGCGAAGTCGCTTTCATCGATCAACGTCTGAGCAAGCCCGGAATCTTTACACCCGACAACACCATCGTACTTCATCCCTATGGTCGCTATTGCAACGCCATGAAATTCGCCGGGGAAGTGGACACCTTCGAAGCCATGGATGCAGTCAAATCCTTTTACCTCATTGATGAAGACCGAATCTGTATGCGAGGCTTTTCCATGGGAGGAGCTGCCGCCTGGCACTTCGGAGCCCACTACGCAGACCAATGGGCCGCAGTGAATCCAGGGGCAGGTTTTGTCGATGTAAAGATCTACCAGGGACTAACTGGCAAGCTCGACACCATCCCCTGGTATGAGAAAAAGATGTGGAACCTTTACGATCCACTGGCCGTCGCCGTGAACCTTACCAACACTACGCTCGTCGCCTACAGCGGCGAAGAGGACAAACAAAAGCAAGCTGCCGATCTCATGGAAGCCGCCCTCGCCAAGGAAGGCCACAGAATGACACACATTGTTGGCCCAAAGACTGGTCATAAGTACGAGCCCAAAGCCAAGGAGAAGGTGGGGAAGTTAGTCGATGAAGCCACAAAGCAAGGCTCAAAACAGCAACCTTCGAAAGTCAGTTTTGTTACGTATTCTTTGAAATACAATAAGATGCATTGGATTACTCTGGATGCCTTGGAACAGCACTGGGAAAAGGCCCGGGTCGAAGGGGAACTGAAAGAGGATGGAGTTCATTTAAAAACCAAGAATGTGGAAGCCTTATCTTTAGATTTGAAAGACCTTCATGGAATTCGCCGTACTCTTCACATTGATGGCCAGAAATTAGAACCTGTTGCTGCATTTGCTAGTGGTCCGTGGACTCTTCCTCTGCACAAATCAGAGGGTAAATGGAAATGGGGAAAACTTCCAAAAGATGGTCTTCGTAAGAAACATGACCTCCAAGGGCCCATTGACGATGCCTTCATGGCTCCCTTTCTTGTTGTTACACCTTCGAAAAAGTCTCTCAGCCCAAAGTTTGACCAATGGGTAGAACAAGAAATCCAGGAATTCCAATTTCAATGGCGGAAACAGTTCCGTGGAGGACTCCAAGTGAAGAAAGACACAGAACTCACCATAAATGATTTGGTGTACTTTGACAGCCTCATCGTCTTTGGAAATCCCCAGAGCAATACCTTGCTCAGAGACTTCAAAAACAGGTTGCCCATTCGATGGGAAAATAGCCATTTTGAGGTAAATGGCAAAGAGTACCCTTTTGAAACACACGCCCCAGTGATGATCTACCCTTTATCCCAAAGACAAGGTCGCTACATCGTTATCAACTCCGGTTTTACCTTTGCCGCCGCTGGAAAAGCCAGCAATTCCCGCCAAACCCCAAGACTTCCCGACTGGGCCGT
>CAYSOI010000663.1:0-2570 GCA_964432425.1 uncultured Opitutales bacterium
AGGAGAGACTCTCATTGGAAGAGGCCAAAGATTTGTTGGGTTACGAGCCTGTGGATCAGTGGCCCGATGGTCTTGAGGGCTACCATGATCTACCGGTGCTCGCCAAATTAAGCCTTTGACCCACCGTTGACCAGGTAATGGCTGGATTCACAACTTCGTATCCTTTGGAAGGGTGAGAGGTTTTTCATCGACAATTCTTGGTTACTCTACTGGAATGCTCCTTATTCTCCAGTGAAACCAAGCTGCGCTTTGCTTATAACGTTTAATACTTCAATTGCCATGAAACGACCTCGTTTTACTGTATTTTTGGTATGGGTGATCTTATTAAGCTCCCGGCTTGCGGCCGCCAATCAAATGCCAACAGCTGAATCCAAAGAGTGGGCAACCCCCGAAAACCAGAGTTTTGCTTTCGATCTCTCTGGAAGCGATCCAGATGGCGATCCGTTGACATACAAAGTCATGATCAACCCGCGACACGGTACCCTAAGCGGTGGAGTGGGGCCTCATCGGGTTTACTCTCCTGATTGGGGTTTCGTTGGAGAGGATACGTTTTTTTTCAAAGTAAATGATGGCCGAGTCGACTCGAAATTAGCGATTGTGACAATTCGCGTAATCGAACTACCCGAAACCTACTCCAGAACCTTCGGTACCCAAGAGGACACACCTATCACATTCACGCTTCCTGTAGACGATCCCAGGGGACAGGGCCTCCAATTTGATATATTGAGTCTTCCTGAATTCGGAAGGCTTTCAGGTGAGGGATCCAAGCGGGTTTATACGCCCAATCCTGGCTTTGACGGCGTCGATCAATTCTCCTTTAGGGTGATGGATGGAACTTTCGAGTCCAATGTCTCCATCATCAAAATCGTCGTCAGCGACTCCAACCGTGCTCCCACTGCTCTCCCTGCCTCCATTGCTTTGAATCAAAACCAAGGCAAGGTAATCCGCCTAACAGTTTCAGATCCGGATCAGGACCCCTTAACATACGAAGTGGTTTCCAAGCCGGAACATGGGAGTTTGGTGTGGGTGGGCCTGTATTTTCTCTATACACCGTTGCTCAATTTCGCAGGGGAAGACCAATTCAAATACAAAGTGAATGACGGTAAACTCGACTCGGAAATTGTAACTGTGAATCTGAGCGTTGTGGGTCCCAACCAGGTGCCAGTGGCTATCCCAGGCTCTTTTTCGGTAGACCAGGATCAATCGGCTGCCGTCATACTCGTCGGTAATGATGCGGATGGAGATGAATTGAATTATGAAATCGTGGACGTGCCCCTAAATGGGGTTCTGATTGGAGTGGGGGGAATGAGATTATACCAGCCCAACCCAGGTTTTTCGGGAGTTGATCAATTTTCCTTCATTGCTTCCGACGGAAAATCCGAATCGCAACAGGCTTTGATAACCATCGATGTTCAGGGGGCAAACCAAGCCCCAGTGGCTCTTGCCATGAGTCTTGAAACAAACAAAAATGAGTCAATAATTATTCTATTCGATGCATCTGACAGTGATGGTGATGTGCTGGCATATGAAATGGTCACCACCCCCATGCATGGCACACTCACCGGTCAGGGAAACTCGAGAGTCTACATCCCCGAGAATAACTTCGTGGGGGTTGATACCTTCATCTACAAGGCACATGACGGCTCACTGGATAGTGCGCCAGCCAGTGTGGTCATCCAAGTAAAAGAAACCTCTCCACCGTTGGGAGCTCCAATCTTAGTCAAACAGCCCATGCCCTCTATTTTGGAACAAGGTCAAGTGCTTCAGTTATCGGTTGAGGCGATAGATGTTTCCGGCATGCGCTTTCAGTGGTATTATGAGGGGAAGCTAATTCCGGGGGCCCAATCGAGTTCGTATCGTCATCCCAATGCAGCGTTTTCTGACTCAGGAAATTACTATTGTTTGGTCAGCAACTTAGATGGTCAGGAAACGGCATCTGATAAGGCGCTTGTTCAAGTGATCGGTAGAGCGGCTGTTGAGAAGGAATCCAATCGTCTCCTGCTAAAACTTTACCCGCCTCCTGGGGTTCGAGCTGTTATTCACAGTTCGGAAAATCTACTAAGTTGGGATCAGGAACTGGAGCTTATCGGCAAGGCAGAATCCCTAAGTGTCCCTGTCGGAGCATGGGGTGCAAGTCCAGCGAGGTTTTTCCATATTGAATACAAAGTGCCCTAGTAAATGGATTCGACTAGAGATTCAAAAGTTTGACAGCTTCTGCCCTTGTGCATTGGGTTGGCCGACGGGAAATGTCAGCTAGTTTTTGGCACCAACCTGCCCTGAAACCAGACCTCACTCTTATTCTGATTCATTTGGAGATACTCACTCCTATATTGCCCCACTCGTGAAATAGTCGGACCAAACTCTTTGTCAAAGTTCATGGACAAATAGGCCTACCTCTTGCTGATGCGTTTGTGAGCCCCAAGATTATCGTTGCATATTCAATGCTAAGTTGTAATACACGAAAACCTGTCTCCCCTGATGCCTTATCGATTTCCAATGATACTCTGCTTGGTTCTCATGCCGTTTTGCCGGCTTGATGCCCAGGCCTTGGTGGGTTTACTCGGAAGATC
>CAYSOI010000664.1:0-2569 GCA_964432425.1 uncultured Opitutales bacterium
TGATGCCGTTAAGTTGCATGTCTGCCTTGCCTTTTCCGCTTGGTGAAAAGGCGTCATAGGCAGCTCCGAGAAAACCGCCGGAATTTTGTACACTGCCCAGATTCATAAACGCGGGAGTGCCTTCCTGAATACCAAATTTTTTCGAAAATACAGAACCGATGCTGGGCCAGCCGCCCGGAGGTTGATTGTTCTTGTTCGATTGGCCAGTCATCAAATGGAAGGAGCTGTGACTGTTTACCGTATCGCTGATGGAGCGGATGATGGAGCAACTGTCCATTTGTGAGGCCAGCTTGGGTAGCAGTTCACAGATACGGATTCCGGGTACTTTTGTCGGGATGGCTCGGAGGTCGCCCCGGAACTCAAGAGGAGCTTCTTCCTTGAGGTCAAAAGTGTCCATGTGGGTTGGCCCGCCAGCGAGGTAAACCATGATGACAGCTTTGTCCTTGTTGGCCTTGGGATTGTTGCTGCTGGCCTGGAGCAGTTGGGGCAGGCTCATGCCGCCCATTGCCAAGGATCCAATTTTCAAAAATTCACGTCGGGAATGCCCGTCACAGGTGGAATGATTATGGGAAGAAGCAATAGTAAGCATGATAGGATCCTCGTTGTTCGTTTGGTTGTGTTGGAAAAGGTTCGAATGGGTTGAATTCGCAGGCAGGTTCTTTAGAAACTATATATGAAGACTGGGTTGGTTTGGGACACTAATTTCTTACATGAGCTTGTTTCATTGATTAGATTTATAAATAGGCGAGGTCAGGCATGGGTTTCCATCCGTCAACGATGTGTTGGGGGCGACCCGAAAGGTCGGCTAAAGTTGTCGTGGCAGGATTGATGCCGAGGTTGTGGTAAAGGGTAGCGTGAACTTCTCCGAAATGTACTGGTCGATCGGCGGGCTCGGAGGCGGTTTTGTCAGTGGAACCAATGACTTGACCGGTCTTCATGCCTCCCCCAGCAACAAAGGCGCAGCCTACGTTCGGCCAGTGATCCCTGCCTGCATTTTTATTGATTTTTGGAGTGCGTCCGAATTCTCCCCAGGCAATGACACTGACGTCTTCCGCCATCCTTCGGTCATGGAGATCCTGGATCAAGGCACTGAGCCCCTGATCAAAGATAGGAGCATGTTGTTTCATACCATTGGTGTTGTTGCTATGAAAATCCCATCTGCCGAAATTGAGTGTGACACACCGCGCTCCTGCCTCAATGAGTCTTCGGGCCATCAGAAAGTGTTCATTGTTGCGGGGAGCCCCGTCACCGAAGTTCCTGGGGTCTCCTTTTCCGTACATCTCACGGGTTTTCAGGTCTTCCTTCTCAATATTCAGTGCATCGACCAGTTGGGACTTGGTCAAAACGCCGATGGCTTGTTGCGTGAAATCATCCATCTGCGAAACTTCGTTCTCCGCATTGTCGATGTCCCGGCGAAGTTGGTCAAAGTTGGCCAGCAGAGACTGGCGGTTGCGGAATCGCTGACCTCCAATCCGGGTGATGTCCATATCGCCTTTCGAGGATTCCGTGGGGCGAAAGGCTCCTTTGGCTCGTCCAAGGTAGCCCGCTTCACCGGGAGACCCGTAGGGAGGATGCCCGGCTTTAGGGGCCAAACCTACAAATGGTGGAATTCCGGGCTTTCTGGAACCCATCAATTCTCCAACCACTGAACCGATGCTCGGCCAGTTTCCTGGAGGTTTGGGGCCTCGGTCAAAGAATGCAGAACCAGGTCGTCCAGTGTAGCACATGAAGGAATCATGGGAACCATTGGGAGCTCCGTAGAGGGAGCGAATCGCGGTCCACTTATCCATCATCTTGGCTAACTTGGGCAGCATTTCGCCGATGTGAATGCCGGGAATCGATGTGGGAATGGAGCCGATGTCTCCGCGAAAGTCAACCGGTGCATCGGGCTTTGGGTCAACAAGGTCCTGATGGGGAGGAGCCCCGGCCAAGTAAATCATGATGATGGACTTCTGTGAGTTGCCGATTTTCTGTTGTTGCTCGGCCTTCAGAAGTTCTGGAAGGCTAAGACCCCCTAGTCCCAAAGACCCGATTTGAAGAAAGTTACGTCTGGAAAGTCCGTCACAGAATGGACCAGCCGAATTAAGAGTGAGATTCAACATAATAGGAGGTTGTCAAAAAGGAAAAAATCTTCACATGCGCAGGCACTAGCATATATATAAGACGTTCCGGTTGATTTAGGACACTTTATACTTTTGAGTGGACCAGTTGTCTTTTGTCCTTGCTCAATTTTTTAGGAGTCATCTAGCTTCTTGGGTATATTCTCTATTCCTGAGTGGATGATCGGCTCTTACTTTTAAATGAATTCTTTTTTTCACAGAAGTTCTCTTCACCAATTGGCAGTCATTTTAGGACTGCTGCTTACTCTTTTTTCAACCATAGTGGAGGCATGTCAGGTTCCCGTTTTTCGCTATGCTTTGGAGAGATGGAAAAACGATCCCTATCAGATTTTCTTTATTGCCGAAGGGGAGTTGGCAGGGGAGGCCAAGGATGCTTTTGATTTATTACGAGGATTGGAGGTGGATGAAACCGCTCCTGCAAACGTATTGGTGGAGCCAGTCAATTTGAA
>CAYSOI010000665.1:0-2551 GCA_964432425.1 uncultured Opitutales bacterium
GCAGCCTGCTGCCGCTTTCCCGTTCACAGCCTGCTGTGAACGATTCCCGCCGTCCCCATCAGAACTTTTGGCAAGTTCTGCTACTTTTTTGCCTACTTCCCCTCGTCCTCTCCGCCAAGGAAGACCGCCGCCTCCGTCACTGGGCATGGCAACCCCTTCAGGATCTCCCTGCCGACTCCACCGTCGACTCCTTTCTCGATGCCAAACGTTCCGAGCACAACCTCACATCCTCCCCACGTGCTGACCGCCGCACACTCATCCGCCGACTCTCCTTTGATCTCCACGGACTCCCGCCTTCACCTGAAGACCTCCAAGCTTTCCTCAACGATAAATCCCCCGACGCTTACGCCCAGCTCGTCGACCGCATGCTGGCCTCACCGCACTACGGCGAACGCTTTGCCCGACATTGGCTCGATATTGCCCACTACGCCGACACCCACGGCTTCGAACGCGACAAACGCCGCCCCAATGCCTGGCGATACCGCGACTACGTGATCGACGCCTTCAATAACGACAAACCCTACCGCCTTTTCCTTCAGGAACAAATTGCAGGTGACGTCCTCTGGCCGGACAAACCGGAAGCTGTCATCGCCACAGGTTTCCTTGCCGCCGGCCCATGGGACTTTGTCGGCCAGAAGGAAACGAAAAGCCCCGTTCTTCGCCGTTCCGCAAGAGCCCTCGATCTCGACGACATGGCCACCCAGGTCATGACCTCGACCATGGCCATGACCGTCAATTGTGCTAGGTGCCACGACCATAAGCTCGACCCCATCAGCCAGAAGGAATATTTTCAATTACAAGCCGTTTTCGCCGGAGTGAAACGAGAAGATCGCGTCATCAGCACGAAGGCCCAGCAGTCTTATGAAAAGAACAAAACTGCTCTGGAAAAACAACTTGGCCAACTGGCCCAAAAGATTGGCAGACTCGAAGGAGCGGGCATTGACCTTGCAGACATTGTAGGGGGAGGGGACGGATTGGGTTCCGGTAACTTCGGCCAAGGCATTGATCCCCGAAATGCTGTCATTCAGACCCGCAAGTTCGGCAACCTCGGCAACGTCGTTCCCAACAAATATTCCAAGTCCAAATTCCCCTTCGTCGACGGAGTCTTTGTCGCCGACGGACAAGACGGGAAAGCCAAGATCCCAGTCACCTCAACAGGCCTCACCATCTCCGGTATCCCAACCACCAACCGCAAAGCCTGGGACCACATTCGCTACGGTCCTGTTGCCAGCCAACATTCTCCATCCCTTGGCGGCATCGACTTCACCAAAGATGGCCACACTCTCCTCGGCATCCACGCCAATGCCGGGATCACCTTCGACCTTGAAGCCATCCGCAAATCCAGCGGCCACGGAGATCTTGAGTTCACAACCCAGGCTGGTTACTTCGGAGCCGCTGGAGGTGCCCGAGCCGATGTCTGGATCTTCCTCGACGGGGAACTCAAAAAATCCTTCAAACACCTGAAGCGTCAGGACGGTCTCCAGGCGATCGATCTTCCCATTCCTGCCAAGGCCCGCTTTCTGACCCTACTCGCCACCGACGGCGAAAATAACTACTCCATGGACCAAGTTGGTTTCGGTGATCCCAAGCTGCGACCCACTGTCCCGCAAAACGTAAGCGATGCAGAAAAGAAGGAACTGGCCCAACTCAGGAAATCCCATCGCGAAGTGCAGGCTCAACTGGATGAACTGGGCCCCTCTCCCAAGTTCTACGGAGTGGTTGCACACAAGCCCATGCCGCAAGTCCGCATGCAAAGTCGCGGCAACCCGGAATCCGAATTTGGAGATCCTCTCGCCCCAGGAGCCTTTTCCGCTCTCAAGATGCTTCAGCCCGATCTTGGTAACATGGACTCTACAGAATCCCACCGCCGCCAAGCTCTCGCCGAATGGATTACTCATCCCGAGAATCCGCTCACACCCCGCGTCATTGTCAACCGCCTCTGGCATTGGCATTTCGGCCAGGGCATCGTCAATACCCCCAGCGACTTCGGACTTGGAGGCAGCCGTCCCACTCATCCTGAATTGCTCGACTGGCTCGCCGCCGAACTCATTCGTCAGGACTGGTCTCTCAAAGCCCTTCACCGCCAGATCCTTCTCAGCCAAGCCTACCAGCAAATCTCTCATTTCCCAGACACCGATCCCCGCCACAACATTGACGCCACCAACCGCTTCCTCTGGCGACAAAATCCCCGCCGCATCGAAGCCGAAGCGGTCCGGGATGCCGTTCTCTCTGTCAGCGGGAAACTCAACAAACAAAGCGGCGGCCCCGGTTTCGAAGATTTCAAATACAAGGAAGCCTACGCCCCCGAGTACACTTACATCACCGCTGACGAACCCAAACTCTGGCGACGCAGCATCTACCGCTACATTGTTCGCACCACTCCTGATCGATTCATGACCACCCTCGATTGCCCCGATCCTGCCAACTTCACTCCCAAACGCCTCACCACCACGACACCTCTCCAATCCCTTGCCCTCTACAACAACGAGTTCATGCTCAAGCAAGCCCAGTACTTCGCCAACCGCCTCCAGGCTGAAGCCGGGGACAATCT
>CAYSOI010000666.1:0-2548 GCA_964432425.1 uncultured Opitutales bacterium
AAACAGACGTGCGATCTCGGCATCGGCGGTTGCCCGAAGAATGCTTCCGGAGCTGTGTTCACCACCTGTTTTGTAGACGCCCATCGCTCCAAACCAACTGGAGTGTCCGCCTCGGCACATCTTTCCGGAAAGTCCCTGTACAATGCCGAGTTGATCTTTGAAGGGTTCTAGTGGGGAAAGTGTTTTCGCAAGGGGATGTTTGGTCAGGGATTCATTGATGTAGCCACCTTCTTTAATCTTGGAGCTGAGAAACTCAGGCTCGATTCGATCCGCGATGATACCACTGGATTTGACCACAAAGACGAAACGTTGAGGAAATTCCTTTCGATCTGCTCCCGCGGCCTGAAGTCCCATTTGATGAAGCATGGGGGAAAGTACAGTTGCACCGGAGCCAAGACTGAGGCCCTTGAGGAAAGTTCTGCGATTTGTATTCATGGGGAGTGGAGAGTTGGGAGTGGAGAATTTTGGACGGCCTGGAAAGACCGTCCTACCTTGTGTGAAATGTTTACGGATAGTAGAACGGTCTTTCCAGGCCGTTTCATGTAGATATGATAGTTTTATCGACGATATAAGAAAGAATCGGACGTGAGCAAGGAGACAACGAGAGCTTTGAAGCTGCCGCCGTTTTCGGTGTAAGCTTTGTCGGCTTCGATCAGAGTTTGTGAATCGGAAAGAAATTCATTGCGGCCCATCCAGTAACGAAAGGCATGACGGACAAAGGATTGTCGGGCTCGGTCGGACTTAGCGATCCGCTTGAGCATTTCGACAGGGTTATCGACTTCGCCATCCAGGGACTGCATGCCTGTGCCTTCAAGAAAACCTGTGGAATCCACGGGCTTGGATTTGCCTTTGGCGTGAAGCAACTCCTTACCGCGACGATGGCGACCAAAGTCGTCAAAGCTTTCGAAAGGCATGCCGACGGGATTCATGCGTTCATGGCAACGCCAGCAATAGGAATCGCCACTGATCTTGGTAAAACGTTCCCGCAAACTACGATGTGGATCTTCAGGGATGCTGGCATCGACTGTGATGGGAAGTTCCGGAACCGTTCCAGCTAGAAGGCGTTTGCGAACCCACAAACCGCGACGCACCGGATCGTTGTCCAGGTTGAGCGAATGAGCCAGAAGCCAGGCGGGGTGCATGAGGATGCCAATGCGGTTTTCGGGATCGAGAGTGAAGGGTTGCTCGACAGGATAACTCCACTCCTTTTCCTCCAGATTGTAAGTGAGGATGTAGTGGCGATTGCTGGCCATAGGCATGTGAGCGAGGCCATTCTTGTCACAATGCTCCAGGTAGTTCATCCAACGCTTGGTCACATTGCCGTTAGCATGCGTAAACATCCGGTGAAGAGCCCGGACATGCTTCATGTGTTCGGGCTCAATCCTGTACTCAAACTTACGCCAACCTTTGTCTTTGTAGTAATCGTAAAAGCCCTGTAAGGCATCGTGCGTTTTCCGCTCTTCAGCATTGTCACCCGAGTGAGCAACAAAGTAGTCAGGAGTCGTGAGTAAGCGGTTCAGAACATCGCGATCTTCCTTCACAATGTGATTCACCAGAACATCCGCATCTTTGACCAAGAGCTGAGGAACACTCCGGTAATCTTTCCCGAATCGAGCCTGGTCTTTGAAGACTCCAGGAGCTTTGTGATAACCAAAGAACTCATGGAAAAAACGTAAAATGCGAGGCTTCTCAACCTCCTCGTTTTCCCAAACCCGTAGGACTTCTCGCTGCACATCTTCACGAGTCTGGAGTTTGCCGGATTTGGCTGCTTCAAGAAGTTGCTGGTCAGGTTTGCGATCAGTCAATGCCCATGAAATGGCAAAGGCGAGATCCACAGGTCCGATCATTTGGCGGCCATGCTTGTCAGGTTTCCCTTTTCCTAATTCACTTCTATAAATGGCCGATGGACTGATGGCGATGGCGAGGAGTCCCAGCCGCAAACCTTCTGCATTGCCAGCTTCAGCGATGGATTCGCGGATCAATTTCCCATACTTGGCCAAGTCCTCTTTCACCGGGTCCCGTTCCACCACCAAATGAAACATCTTGTTAATGGCAGCATCAATCTGAGCCTCCGAAGGCGGTTCTTTCAAAAGAATGATATCTGCAAATTCCTGCGGCGAATTCAAATGCCTTGGGCGAATAGGTTTTCCCTTCTTGTCCTTGGGCAGCTGATCATCGGGAATCTCCCCATGATCCCGTATATAGGCCTGATGCATGGCTCCTCCGATCATCTTCTCCACAATGACTCCGGAATTTCGCATCACTGTGCTGAGTGTTGCCGAATCCGCCATGACGAGGGCCGCGTAGTCCAGGATCCCAGCTCGTTCTTCGAGAGTGAAAGGCTGACGAACCTTAGCGAAAGCGGTAGGTCTATGACCATATCGCCCAGGGTTTGTGATTCCAGCCCCATCATTGATCAACCTGTCGAAACTGAACGGACTCTTTAACCAAAGCCGGGATGGCGTGTAGGGAGGAGTTTGAATGCTGCCGTCAAACAACACTTTATGCTCCACATAATTGGCGTACTCGGGCTGAAGCATTTTCCGTT
>CAYSOI010000667.1:0-1084 GCA_964432425.1 uncultured Opitutales bacterium
TCGATGCAGCAGCAAAACCGGCTTCCCCATCGCTTCCAACTTCCTCGCCAGACGAAGAACACTATCCGGAGGCACACTCTTGTCTTTGCCTCCAACAGTGAAAGCCGTCGGCATGGTAAATTTCTCAGGATGCAACTCCGCACTCCGCTTTTTATATTCCTCGGGGACTTCAGATTTTGTCCCGCCAAAGGAAGCCTGGATGGCGGCCTGAAAGTTTTCGTACTCCAGATGATTCGCCGTGCCGTTCATAGAGGCAACTCCATCCAGCAAGTGCGGATGCAGGGCGGCAAAAGTCAAACAGGATGCCCCGCCCATGGAGGCTCCCGTCAGATACACCCTCCGCACAGGATGCCTGGCTTTTACATCCTGAATAATCTGCACCAAATCTGCCTCAGCCTTGGGTCCCATCCAGGAAGTACGGGCTCGATAATCCGGGGAGACCAGTATCATTACATACTGCTTCGCAACATCCCGAACCGCCCGGCACTCATCCCGGTTCTGCCGAATAAACTGCCAACGATCACTTCCATGCCCATGCAATGCAATCAGGACATCTACAGGTTGATCGGGTTTGTAGCCCTCTGGCATCACCTGAACATACTTCTGCTCCGATCCATCAACCTCGGCAATGAATGTAATGTCATCCGCGGCAAAGAGAAAGGAACAGCTTAAGCAAAAGAGAAATAGAAACCGCAACATTGGAAAACCCTGGTGAAAAGTCAGCACGACAATTGATTGCTACATGAATGTCTTTGTACAACCAATTCTTCCTTGAACTGCTAACTTGAATGCCATTGGCTGGTGCAATGAAACCCCTCACTACCCTCCTTCTTGCGGGCATCTTTATGGCCACTTCCTTATCTGCCGAAAACCTCAAACTGAATCTCCGATCCACTTCAAAAGAATCTGGCGATCACAGTTTCAAAAAAGTTTCCTGGGATCCGAAACGGACCGCTCTCATCATTTGCGACATGTGGGATGACCACTGGTGCAAGTCCGCCGCCGACAGAGTTGTGGAGATGGCTCCAACTTTGAACAAAACCGTCCAGGCCGCACGGGAACAAGGCGTCTTCATCATCCACGC